>NZ_JBEXYF010000006.1:0-257459 GCF_040630775.1 Nocardia sp. NPDC005745 | reverse complement strand
GCAAATCCCACGCATCAGTGAAACGCTTATCCCCCTGCGGCCCGAACCGCCCCACCGCCGCCACCAACTCACGCTGAATCGACGACTGCGCCGCCCCCAGCCAACTCACCGCCGCAGCATCCCCGAAACCAGCCCCCAACCGAGCGAACTGCTCATCCGACAAACTGTGTGCCGACGCCGCGGAATCCCGAGCCGCTGTCTGCGCACCACCCCGACCTGCGTCGGCTTCTGTCTTCGCCATGTACTCGATCAACTCCTTGAGATCCGCGCAATACACCGAGGGATTGTCGAAACCGGCGCCCGGCCGGTATCGATCCGGGTAGAAGCCACCGCCACAGACCTGCACCAGCGTGCAGGACCGGCATGTTTCGCCGATGCCGTCGACGCCTTGCTGGCGCACGGTGATTCCCGGAATCGCGGCCGCCTCGTCGAGGCTGTTGCGCCAGACATCCAGGCCGGTGGCCGCCGCGCCGGGATACGCCGTCTTCAACGAATCGACCTGTTCCAATGTGCCGTCGGTCTCGATGACCAGGAGGTCGACCGGATCCAGCCCGAACGACTCCGCGCCACTGGGCCGTCCGTACATCGCTGCCAGCAGCGAATCGAAGGTGCGTAACGGCACCGGCCGTCCATCGGCGTTCCACGCCTCGAACATCGCGATCAGCCAGTCGGAATACTCACCGCCGCCGCGAGTCGGGTCGTCGGGGTCGCGCGGCGCGCGCAGACCAGGCGGCTGGTGTTCCCAATTGGAATGCGGAAGTAGAAGATCCAGCGCGGGAGGCTCTTGTTCGAGCAAGCCTCGATACACGGCCGCCGGGTCGTTCGCGATGTCCACGGTACACAGCAGGCCGGTGTACAGCTGCCGGTACTGTGGCTTTCGCAGCAACTCCAGACCGGCGAGCACCTTGTCGTAGCTACTGCGCCCGTTGCGGTAGAGACGATGACGGTCGTTCGCGACGCGGTCGCCGTCCAGCGAGACACCAACGCGGACATTGTATTCCACGAACAGATCGAGAAACTCTTCATCCAGCCGTACCCCGTTGGTGTGGATGTAGAGGTCCGGCTCGGCGACCGGGGCGATCGCCGCCGTCAGCGTAGCCAGTGTTTCCCTGGTACGGGCCGGACCGAGCAACAAGGGCTCGCCACCGTGCAGAACGAGCGAGACACGCCGCAGCGCATGGCCCGCGGCATGCTCGGCGATGCGGAACCCGACCTGGGCGGCAGTCTCCGGAGCGAACTCCATGGGGCGGCCGCGCCAGGACTGGTCGGCGTGCTCGTACATATAACAGTGGTCGCACGCCAGATCGCACCGACTGTGCACTTTTATCACGTACTGCCGGAAAGGAAGCGGTTCATAATTCGGGTGCATGGTTCAGTCGGCCTTCGCTCGCTCCGTCGGACTATCAGACCCTGGAGCTGAAGGAGAGGGTCGTAACCGATGAGTTGCTGAGGTTCTTCATCAGGTCGGACAGGCTCTGGCCCGACAGCTGACCGAGCGGAGTCGCCCGGAGGTCCGATACCGCGGACGCGATACTCCCCGTCGTTGCGTTCATGATCGTTCTCCAATCCGGCCGCGTCACTCTCGACAACCAGGCCGAATCGAACTGGCCGCGGCGGCCTTCCACGAGGTTATCGAGCTGAGAGGCGCGAACTTCACCAGCGATGGGAATCGTTGCGGTGCACCGTTTCCGCGTGCTAGCCATTGGATGGTCCGTGCAGTCGCAGCGAGCACCGACGTCGGCTCGGTCAGGTCGAAGTTCGTAGGCAGGAATGGATACCACTGTGCCACTCAGGAAGTCACGGGCCGCCCGGCGAGGCATCGAGAAAGCGCGAGCATGAACAACGGCACTGCGCCCGGTACGCCGCTACCGACAACCCAAGCGCAACAAGAGATCTGGCTGACGCACCAGCTGCATCCGTCCTCGCTGATCCATCGGTTCGGTGGCTACTTCCTCATCGACGGACCGATAGATCCCACGCTCATGGACCGCGCATGCCGGCAGGTGATGTGTGAAGCCGAGTCGCTCCGGACCCGATTCGCCCAGCCCGATCACACGCTGTATCAGTACGTCGCGGATCGGCCGGCGAGAACTCTGCAGGTGTTCGACTTCAGCACCGATCCGGATCCGATCGGCCGCGCCGAAGACTGGATGCGATCGGAGCTTTCCGATCCACGGCGGCCGGAAGTTGGTGGTCTCGTCACATTTGCGCTGTTCAAGCTCGCGGCCGATCGCAATGCCTGGTATCAGGGGTACCACCACATCGTCATGGACGGTGTGGGCTATACCCTCATCGCTCAGCGCGTCGCAGACATCTATTCCGCATATTCGGCCGGCCGGTTGCCGTCCCCGTCACGATTCGAGTCGCTTGCCGCGCTGGTCGATGCCGAGAACATGTATCGGAACTCGGATCGATACCGTGCGGACCGCGACTATTGGCGGGGCCGCCTCGACGGCTCCCCGGAGCCTGCCACACTGGCGGATCGCAATACGCGTAGCCCGGTCTCCTCCGTAATCCGCCACACCGGCTACCTCGATACCGATACCGTCGCCGCACTGCAGCGTTCAGCCGCAGAATTCGGTATTCGACTGTCGACTGTATTCATCGCCGCCGCGGCACTCTACGTGCACAAGCTGACGGGCCGCTGTGAGATGCTCCTTCAACTTCCCGTATCGGCGCGGGCATCCGGCGTATTGCGTCGAATGCCCGCCACGGTCGCGAATATGGTTCCCCTGTGCATCGAAGTTCATCCCGATGGGCCGATATCGGAACTATTACTCGCCGTCGGCAGAGAAGTATCCGCTGTTGTTCGGCATCATCGGTATCGCGGCGAGAGCATTACCCGAGAGTTGCGGGCCGCGACCGGGGTAGAAAACTCTGCCGGACTCCAGCTCAATTTCATGTCATCTTTGGAGAATTTCGACTTCGGTGGCCATCGCGCTGCGGCACACAGTGTTTCGGCGGGACTGGTTCAGGACGCGGCATTCGACATCTACGACCTGCCGAGAACTCCGAGCCGCACACGTATCGACCTTGTCGTCAACGCGGACCGCTACGAGGCCGAGACCGCGGCCGGACATCATCGACGGTTTCTGGGGCTGCTGGATACCCTCGCCGCAACGGATCCGGCCGAGGCAGTACGACGGTTTTCGGTGCTCACCCCCGACGAGCGTGATCGGATTCTGCGTGTCCGGAGCGGGGCGGCAGCCGCTACGGACGCCGGGAACATCGGCCCGACCATGCCGGAGTTGTTTGCGACCCATGTCCGGAAGACTCCGGGCGCAACGGCATTGATATGCGGCGATCAACACCTCGACTACGCCGAACTCGACACTTGTAGCTCCCGGCTCGCCCGCCGCCTGATCGGCTCCACGACCACGGCCCTCGGTGCCGACTCGATCGTTGCCATCGCCTTGCCCCGAACCCCCGATCTTGTCATCGCGATGCTTGCCGTGCTCAAAATCGGCGCCGCCTACCTCCCCCTCGACCCCACCCATCCACCGGCTCGGCTGATCCGCATCATCGCCGATGCCCGACCGGAGCTCATTGTCACCGACAGCACCATCACGCTGCCCCCCACCGCGATACCCCGAGTCCGCCTCGACTCCACCGCAGCAGACGCAGACGCAACAGCGCCCGACGCCGGGGTCCGCGTCCACCCCGACAACCTCGCGTATCTCATCTACACCTCCGGGACCACCGGCGCCGCGAAGGGCGTCGCCATCACTCACCGGAACCTCGCGACCCACATCGCCGCCGCCGCGGCACTTCGACCGCCGGGCCCGGGTCGAGTCGTCGCGGCCACCTCCGCCGGATTCGACGTTTCGGTGTTCGAGATCCTGACCACGATCGCCACCGGTGGCACCGTGGACCTGATCGGCAACATCCTCGAACTCACCCGGCGCCCCGGGACCGCCGGGGAACTGGTCAGCACCGTCCCCTCCGCGTTTGCCGCAATTATCGATGCTCCAGCGACTCTCACGCCGCATACCGTCGTGTTCATCGGTGAGCCGCTGACCGGCGCGCTCGTCCGTCGGACCCTTTCCAGGCTCCCCGACGCTCACATCGTCAACGGATACGGACCCACCGAGACAACCGTCTACGTCACCACCGCCGCACTCACCCCGGCCGACCCCGTGCCCGATCGGATACCCATCGGCACACCGGTCGCCGGCACCCACGCCTTCCTCCTCGATCCCTGGCTGCAACCCGTTCCTCCGGCCGCGCCCGGTGAACTCTATGTGGCCGGTGGTCAGCTCGCCCGCGGCTATCACACGCAGCCGGGACCGACCGCGGCCCGATTCGTGGCCAACCCCTTCGCCCCGGGCGAACGCATGTACCGCACCGGCGATCTTGCCCGCTGGCGCCCGGATGGCATGCTCGAATACCTCGGCCGCGTCGACGACCAGATCAAAGTCCGCGGCTTCCGCATCGAGCCCGGCGAAATCGAAGCCACCCTCACCCGCCATCCCGGCATCACCCAGGCCGTCGTCCTCGCCCACACCCACAGCGACGACACCAGCGACACCCGACTCGTCGGCTACCTGGTAACCGACCCGGCGGCCGCCGTGGACATCCGGGAAGTCCGCGAGTTCCTCGCGGCACAACTGCCGGACGTCATGGTGCCGACGGCGCTGATACCACTCGGCAACCTCCCGCTCACCGCCAACGGCAAACTCGACCGCGGCGCCCTACCTGCACCGCAGATGCGATCCACGGTCCCATACCGCAAACCCGGTACCGCCCAGGAAGAGACACTGGCCGATCTGTTCAGCGATGTCCTCGGCCTACCCGAGGTGAGCATCGACGACGACTTCTTCCAACTCGGCGGCCACTCCCTCTCCGCAACCCGCCTCTCCTCCCGCATCCGCGCCGCGCTCGGCGTCGAGATTCCCCTCCGCACCATCTTCGACAACCCCACCATCGCCCAACTCACCACCCACCTCGACAACACCACCACCCCACGCGCCCCCCTCACACCACAGCGGCGGCCAGCGGTGGTGCCGTTGTCTTCGGCTCAACGACGTCTGTGGTTCCTTCACCGCTCGGAAGGCCCATCGGCCACCTACAACATGCCGATGGCCGTGCGGATGAACGGGCCACTCGACCTCGCCGCGCTCACCACCGCCGTCGCCGATGTCGTCGCCCGGCACGAGACTCTGCGCACGGTATACGCCGATGCCGACGGAACACCCCACCAGCGCATCCTGGATCCCGACGATCTGCACATTCCCATCGAAGTCCATCGCAGTACCTCCGAGGCCGACACAACGGCCGCACTGGCCGAACTGGCGAGCCATCGCTTCGAGCTGTCGTCCGATATTCCGTTGCGGGCCTCGATCTTTCGGCACGACGATCACGACCACACCGTCGCCCTGGTACTGCACCACATCGCGGGCGACGGCTGGTCGATGGTTCCGCTGATACAAGATCTGACCAGCGCGTACCGGGCACGCCGCGACGGCCACGAACCCGTGTGGACGCCGCTGCCGGTCCACTATGCCGACTACGCCCTTTGGCATAACCGACTACTCGGCTCCATCGACGACCCCGACAGCCTACTTTCACGACAACTTCGATACTGGACTGCCGAACTGACAGGGCTCCCGGATCTGCTCCCTCTCCCCACGGACCGACCGCGCCCACGCGCGGCCGATCACCGGGGCACCACCGCGACGTTCCATATCGGACCCGACATTCGTCTCGCCGTCGAACAACTCGCCCGGGAGGGCAACGCGACTCCGGCCATGGTGTTGCAGGCCGCGCTGGCCCTCCTGCTGAACAAGTACGGCGCGGGCCGCGACATCCCCGTCGGTTCATCTATCGCCGGCCGCACCGACGAAGCGCTCAGCGACCTGGTCGGATTCTTCGTCAACACCTGGGTCCTGCGCACCATCATCGCCCCTGACGCGCCGTTCACCGAGCTACTGGCACAGGTCAAGCAGAAGGCGCTCGCGGCATACGCCAACCAGGACGCCCCCTTCGACCAGATCGTCGAACAGCTGAACCCCACCCGCACAGCCGCACACCATCCCATCTTCCAAGTCCTGTTCACCTTCCTCAACGAACCGCCACCCACCCTCACACTGCCGGATCTTCGCGCCACTCCACGGCCCATGACCAGCGGTACCTCCCGTGTCGACATCTCGTTCACGATCGCCAATGCCTCGAACCCCACCGACGGCTACCCGATCACCATCGAATACGCCACCGCCCTGTTCGACGACGCCACGATCAAGACCCTGATCGCGCGATACGAGCAGCTCCTCCACGCTGCGGCGACCAATCCGACCGTCGCCGTCGGCCGCCTCGGCCTGCTCACCGCCGATGAGCTACGCCGACTCCGCCACACCCCCGAGACCCACACCGACCCCACCACCCTGGTCGACCTACTCCACGCCCGAATCCGAGACACCCCCGGCAACATCGCCATCCACACCGGCACCAGCACCCTCACCTACAGCGAACTCGACACCCGGGCCACCAACCTCGCCTACCACCTCACGACCCACAACGCACAGCCCGAAACCATCATCGCCATCGCTATACCCCGCACCCCCGACCTCATCATCGCCATGCTCGCCGTCCTGAAAACCGGCGCCGCATACCTACCCCTCGACCCCACTCACCCACCGGCCCGGCTCGCCGACATCATCACCGACGCCCGACCCACCCTGATCCTCACGGACACCACCACCCCACTACCTCCGACCAGCACACCTCGCCTCCACCTCCACGCCCGGCATCTCCACACGCCCACCCCACCCGCAACCTACAATCCACCCCTCCCGCACAACCCCGCCTACCTCATCTACACCTCCGGCACCACCGGAAGACCCAAAGCCGTCACCATCACCCACGCCAACACCACCAACCTCATCACCGAACTTTCGTCTGCAGTGGGCATTACAGCCGATACCCGGATCGTGGCAAGTACATCCGCGGCGTTCGACGTCTCGATTTTCGAGATATTCGCCGCCCTGTGCTCCGGCGCATCCATAGAACTCGTAGAAAACATTCTCGAGCTGCGGAAGAACCACTCGCGCGGAAGCATAGTCAGCACGGTGCCTACGGCGTTCACCGCGGTGGTCGACGAATTGGACAGCGAAAGCATCACAGAAACAATTATTTTCGCCGGAGAGCCCCTCCGGCGTGGAATCGTCGAACAGAGCCGGGCCGCCCTACCCGGCGTTCGCATCTTCAACGGCTACGGCCCGACGGAGACGACGGTTCTCGCGACAATATTCCGACTCACCGCCGATGACGCGCCCGATCGCCCGATACCGATCGGGCATCCGCTGGCCAATACCCGGGTTTTCGTACTGGATTCGTGGCTACAGCCGGTACCGACCGGAGTCGCCGGCGAACTCTATGTGGCCGGCGCCCAGCTCGCTCGCGGCTATCGCAATCGGCCCGGACCGACCGCGCTACGGTTCGTCGCCGATCCATTCATTCGAGGCGAACGCATGTACCGCACCGGAGACCTCGCCCGCCGGCGCCCCGACGGCGCACTCGAATACCTCGGCCGCACCGACGACCAGATCAAGATCCGCGGCTTCCGCATCGAACCCGGCGACATCGAGAACACACTCACCCGCCATCCCGATATCACTCACGCCGTAGTACTCGCCCACACCCACGGTGACAACACCAGCGACACACAGTTGACCGCCTACATCGTCACCGACACCGCAGCCGATCCCGACCTCGACGAGATACGCCGATTCGCGGCATCGCTACTACCCCGTTACATGGTCCCCACGACAATCGTCACACTCGAGAATCTCCCGCTCACCCCCAACGGCAAACTCGACCGCAACGCCCTGCCCGAACCCACTCGCACCCCCACCACCGCATACCGCGCCCCCCGCACCGCCCGCGAACGCCTACTCACCGGCCTCTTCGCCGAAATACTCGACATCCCCGCAGTGGGCATCGACGACGATTTCTTCCATCTCGGCGGCCACTCGCTGCGCGCCACGCGCCTTGCCTCCCTGATCCGCACCACCCTCGGCACCGAAATCCCCCTCCGCACCATCTTCGACAACCCCACCATCGCCCAACTCACCACCCGCCTCGACAACACCATCACCCCACGCCCGTCCCTCACCCCACAGGAGCGGCCGGCGCGGCCCCCACTGTCGGCCAACCAGGAACGCCTTCGGCTCATCCACCGCATCGAAGGCCCCTCGGCGAACTACAACATGCCACTCGCCGCGCGCTTGACCGGCCCCCTCGACACAACCGCGCTCACCGACGCGATACACGACCTCGTGGTGCGCCACGAGATTCTGCGCACCACTATCCGACAGGCCCCCTCCGGGCAGCCCTACCAGCACATCCACGACCCCGTCGACTGCCCGATCACCATCACCTCCTGTTCGCCGGTGGACGCGACCGACGCAGCACGAATCGTCGACGAACTCGCCCGGCACCCATTCGATCTCGCAACCGATATACCCTTTCGCGCGGCGATACTGCGCACTGGTACGGACGAGCACGTGCTGCTGCTGGTTCTTCACCACATCGCCGCCGACGGATGGTCCCTGCATCCGCTCGGCCGTGACCTGGCGCACGCGTACACCGCACGTCGGAGCCACACCGAACCCCGATGGACCCCGCTGCCGGTCCAATACGCCGACTACGCCCAATGGCACAACCAGCTTCTGGGCGACCCCAGCGATCCCGAGAGTGAGTTCTCCCGCCAATCCCGTTATTGGAAGCGAGAACTCGCCGGGCTCCCCACTGAGCGCCTACTACCGACCGACCTGCCGCGTCGAGCAAGGCCCAGCCATCCCAGCAGCGCGGCAGAGTTCACAATCGACAGCCGAACCCGCGCTGGAATACAGCGAATCGCACGTCTTCACGGGGCCACCGCCCCGATGGTGCTCCAGGCCGCCCTGGTGGTGCTGCTCGGCCAACTCGGCGGAGGTGGCGATATCTCGATGGCCTCTCCGATCGCGGGCCGCGTCGACGACGCCCTCACCGACCTCATCGGATTCTTCCACGCTTCGTGGATTCTCCGCGTCTCCGTCGAGGGGCCGGCTTCATTCGCTGAACTACTCGCCGCAGTGAGAGAAAAGGCCCTGGCGGCATACGCCCATCAGGATCTTCCGCTGCAACATCTCGTCGAGCTACTCGATCCGGACGGATCCGGCGCATTCGATCGACTGCTGACCTCCGTGGTACCAGTAACACTGGTATTCCAGAGTCACGTCTTCCCGGCCGTCCGCTTCCCCGGTATACAGGTCACCGGCTATCCCGTATCGCTCGGGATTTCGCGGTCGGACCTCATTTTCTCCATCACCGACAGCCCCGAACCCGCCGACGGGTATCCCGTGACCCTCGAATACGCGACGGACCTCTTCCATCGATCGACGATCGATACGGTCATCGCCCGATACCTGCGAATACTTTGTACGGTTACCCGCGATCCCGCCGTTACCATCGATGATCTCGATATATCGGGCACCCTCGATTCGATCGTGGGCACAACGCGGTCAGTGCCCGACCCAGCGGACGGGCGGTAGCGTGCGCCGCATTGCATCAGGCGAGAGGGTCCATCGGATCTGTGACCGGGTCGTCACCGAGTACGCGGCTGCCGATCCGGTGGCGGCCGCGATGTTCGGGCTCACCGGAGATCAGGACTGTCTCACTGATTATTCGCCTGCCGGCCATGATCTTCGCGCGGTGAGCTAGTCCATATCGCCGTCTCCGTGGCTGGTCATCGACGGTGAAGGTTCGGGCGTGGTGTCACACGCAGGTTCGACGCTACTGCTGCGCACTGCCGAGAAGATCGGGTAGAGCAGCGGTTCATCGGAACAGTTGAGGCTTTGGCGCAAACCGTTGGCCATCCACGATCCCGGCAAGATCGTCCCGGATCTAGCCGTGGCCCGCGCGATCGGTGGTGATTGCGCCGCGGACCTGGCGTTGTTGCGGCCAACCAAGGAAACCAACCCCCCAAGGTCCGTGGAACCCGGCAGTCAGCCCGCTGCGCGGGCTGACTGCCGCACCCGCAATCGGGAAACTACATCGAAACACCAATCCGAACCCACTCAGGCCAGCACCTCACCCCCGCGAAAGATCGAGGCTAGGTAGACGCTGTTGTCGGCCGACCGAAAGCTGATTCTCTCAGAAGGTTCCGATGTTCTTCATGACCCAATACCATCGGCCATCTCGGCCGCTTCACCTCAGACATCAAGTGCCACTCCTTGATCGGGAGTTACACCGTTGTATTTACAGGCCCTACGTCACGCGCCGCTGGAGCGCGCTCACCTGTCAGGGGTCGGTGTCTGTGGGAAGGACGGCAGCCGAAAGGTCCGGGTTCGTCACCGCGGCGCCGCACCCGGACCTTTCGGCACTCTTCCTCAGCGTGGCGGCGGTGCGTTCCTGGCGGCTTCCTGACGCGCGATGCGTTCTTCGTGGATGCGGACGAGTTCACGGAAGCCGATGCGGTCCCAGCCCGGCTTGGGTTGGATGCCCCAGTCGTCGCGGGCGGTGGCCTGGCCCGCGGCTTCGGGGGCGCCGCCGAAGGGCGGGCCGCTCAGTGGGTAGGGGTGTTCGCACTCGACGGTGTCGTCGGAGTAGCGGACCTTCATCAGTTCGCTGCATATCTCGGTGAACGACAGCGTCGGCCAGCCGTACCACAGCGCCAGGGCGGGCACGGTGAACGCGCCCTCGGTGACCAGGGCGAACAGGCAGACGAAGATGGCACGCCGCAGCCATCGGTGCATGCGCGCGTTCTCGGCGGTGGTGCCCGGCGGCAGCTCGGTGCTGTCCGATTTCGTCTGCGCGGGTGCGGGTTTCGTCATGGGTGGACCTCGGCGTTCTGGAAGGGCGTGTGGCGGTTCAGTCGGAGAAGATCTCGCGGTTGACCGTGTGCAGGTAGGGGATCGCGAGGAACGGGGTGATGTAGAAGATGTCGTAGAGCCACCAGCCGATCACCGGCAGCACGACGCCGGCGTAGCGGACGTCGGCGTACATGGTCATGTTGAACGTGTAGCCGACCCAGATCACCAGGCCGAACCAGCAGGTGACGATCATCCATTGGTGGCCCCAGCGCTTCATCTGGAGGAAGGCGATCGCCGCGGCGATGCGCATGGGGAACACGGTGAGCATGAGCGCGACCTCCCAGCTCTTCTCCCCCGGCGCGCCCGCGCCGCCGATCCACAGTTCGTTGTAGTGCCAGAAGTAGCCGGCGTCGAAGAAATTGCCCCAGGCGGTGAGGATCACCCGGGCGATGAGGGTGTGGTTGGCGAGCAGGTCCAGGGCCCAGCCGAGGCTGTTGAGGGCGGCGTCGAGGATGACCAAGTAGCCGATGAGGGTGACGATGATCGGTCGCACCGACAGGCCGGCCTGCTGGGCTCTGCGTTGCAGCAGCACCCCACGTAGAAAGACGGGCAGTCCGACGATGCCCAGGACCAGGGTGCCCATCAGCAGGGTGCCCGCGGTCAGCCACCGGTCCGCTTCGCGCTGTGCTCGCTTACTGTCTTCGTGGTGGCGATCGTAGCTGTCGGACCGGTCGGGGGGTGTGGTCTCGTTCGTGCGACGCCGGGCGAGGGTGAGGAACTTCATCGCGACTCCTACCAGTCCCGAACCGAGTACATGTGTAGTTGGATGAGGAACATTGCCAGCAGGAATCCGTAGGCGAAGACCTGGACGGCGATCAGCGCGCGGCGGCGCCTGCGATCCTGTTCATTCATGAGGCGGTGAGCCCTCCTTATCGATCCTGCGCGGGTGTCGATCCCGTCGGGGACAACGTGGCGGCTGCGATCTCGCGCAATCCGTCGTCGATGGCGCCGTCGCTGCTCAACGGGGCCAATACGCAAACGTGGGCCGCCTCGATCTCGGGTACGCCCGCGGCGATGAGACGCCCCGCCGCGACCAGGACTCGTGTCGAGGGCGGGTCGAAATGGTGAACCTGCTCGGCTCGACGGATCAATGCCGCGCACGCGACCAGACGTCGCGCCACCGGGTACTCGATCCCGGCTTCGGTGCTCACCACTTGGGCCTCGCGGTCGGCGTCGAGGTAGTCGATCGCCAGGGTGGCGAATCGCTGCCGGAACGATGGCTTGAGGTCTTTGAGCGAGCTGCGGTAGGCGGGGTTGTAGGAGCAGACGAGCATGAAAGTATCGGGCGCGTGGATGGTTTCGTCGGCGCGGTCGAGGTAGAGGGTGCGGCGGTGGTCGGTGAGCGAGTGCAGGATGGCCAGCGAGTCGTGGCGCGCTTCCACCACTTCGTCGAGATAGCAGATCGCGCCGGTGCGCACCGCCCTGGTCAGGGGGCCGTCGTTCCAGATCACGTCGCCACCCGAGACCAGGAACCGGCCCACCAGATCCGAGCTGGTCAGGTCGTCGTGGCAGCTGATCGTAACGACGGGTCGACCGAGCAGCCGTCCCATATGCTCCACCAGGCGGGTCTTTCCGCACCCGGTGGGCCCGGTCAGCATGACCGGGACCTGTTGCTGGAACGCCCTTTCGAACACTGTGATGTCGTCGCCGGAGGCGATGTAGCAGTCGGTGCTCATCTCACACTCTCGATCCTGTGGTCAAGAGACCAGTTCGCGGTGGACTTCGGCCAGTGCGCGAGGCAGATCCTCGATCCGGCGCAGACGGCGTGAGCGGGGTTCCCCGAACACAGTGGGCAACGGATCGACACGGACCGGGCCGACGCCGAGGTAGTAGACGCTGACCCCGGCCTCGGTGGCCTCCTGCACCGCCTGCGCCGCGTCCGCCCACGCGTAGCGGCCCTCGTAGCCCTCGTCGGAGATCAATCCGTCGCCCAGGACCAGGAGTTGGCGACGCTCGGCACGCTGGCCCAGCAGCCGAGCGGTCAGGTGCCGCAGCGGCGCGCCCAGACGCGTGTATCCCCCGGTCCCGAGTCCAGCGGCGCTGGGGTCGATGTGGCCGCGTTCGTCGAAGTTCTTGAGACACAGCACTTCCACACGGTGGCGGGTGTTGCCGGTGAAGACGAAGATCGCGTGTGCCTGTCGGGTCGCCGACATGGCGCGCGACAGCGCGTCCGCGCACGCCAACTCGAGTCGGAACACCCGGCCACCGTGCGCGCTGAGTGAGGAGCTGCCATCGAGCAGCACCGCGGTCACCACGTCACGCGAGTGCGGCGCCAGATCGCGAAAGACCCGCGCCGCGGACGCGGGACCGGTCAGCGTGTCCACGTGATAACTCGTGTAGCGGTCGATGTCGAGGTCGGATCCGTCTTCCAGGCCGCCGCGCATGCCCCGATGGGTGCGGTGCTCGAACCAGCGGCGGATCTCGGGCGACACCGCGGCCGCCGCGTGGCGCGGGGGCGCCAGCGCGCGTTCGAGTACCGCGACGTGGTCGCGCAAGTAGCTCTGGGTCCACATGTTCCATTCCGGATAGGGAATCCCCACCCGGTGATCGGGATCGATGGCGATGTCCTCGTTCTCCGGCCGACTCGGCGGCGGCTCATTGGGATTGCGCACCCCGCCTTCGCCGCCCACCGGGACCGACATCGCCCGGTAGGCGTCGGTGCGCGGCGTGGTCCACGGCATGCGCCCGTACATGCGCCGCACCGCCGCGGTCACCGCGTTTCCGCCCGGGGCGCCGAGCGGTAGCACTCCGAGCAGCGGATGCGCTGCCACCCGCGGGTGATCACGCGCCCACTGCCGAGCCCGTTCCAGCATCTCCCACCCCTCGAGACCCGAATCGAGAATGCTCAACTCGGGGATGGCGCGGTGAATCTCGGGCAGCAGTCCGGGCAGTCGCTCACCGATCCAGTCGGCCGCCACGCCACCCTCGACCATCGACAAGCTTCGACGTTCACGCGGTGACAGCTCGCGCAGGCCCGATTCCGCGATCCGTTCCTTGGACGGCGAACATTGCAGCGCCACACCGCAGGTCACCGATCGCAGCGTCCAGTCCGCGCGCAGCGAGGGAAACGGGACGTGCACGAATCGGCGGGTCGCGTCGAGGCCGAAACTGCGACTGTCGCCGGTGACGATCCGGACTCCGTCGCGTCGGTCGTCGGAGACGGCCACGGCGACCACGGCGCAGCTGTGCTCGAGTTCGGCCGCCGAGTCGAGGTCGCCGGTCGCGCTCACCGCGCGACCGTTCCTCGACGCCGCGCCGGGATCAGAAGGTCCCGATATTGCGCATCACCCAGTACCAGAAGCCGATCACGGCCCCCATCGCCGCCCACGACACGAGCAAACGAACGATGTCCTGCCACATGATCGAACCTCTCTTCTCGGTACGCGGCCGGGCGGACGCGCCCGGATCCCGCTTCGACGGCGAGGACGAGCAACCCCTTGCCCCTCGACCTCGCTGCGAAGCCCGGTCGAGGAGAGTGCACCGTGTCCATGAGAGATTTCTACCCGACTTCACTGATTCACGTCAATAAGCCGAGTCCAAGAAAAGCGCAAAACCCTACTCTTACAGGCAATACCTCGGACAACCCCCTGATAATTTGTGCATATCGCTGATCTGAGTCAGAATCTCGAGACACGAGCGAGCACGGCGAGCGTCGCGAGCCGACTCCGCCATACACAGAGCGTCGGGGCGCATCCGCCGATCGGGTGGGAACCCGGCGCGGATAGCCAGGATGAGCCGACGGGCCGGGATCGAGGGCCACCGACGCATCTGCGGCAGCGGGCTGAAAGGGTGGGACGAAATCCGCTCAGGCGGCGGTCATGGCGTGCAGGGTCGTAGCGACGAACTGGTTGAGCACCGGGCCGCGGACCGTAGGATCGCCGGGGACGGTGATCAGCAGCGCGTAGAGTCCGAGCAGGAAGAACACGCCGTGGTGCAGGGAGTCGGTCAGGCCGTTGGTCTCCCCCGCCTGGCGCGCCTGCTCGATCTCCTCTACGACCGCGACGATCATCGGGTGCTCGGCCCATTCCTCGGACGGGCCTCGGCTGGTCGAGAAGTGCAGCGCAAGGAAATCCTTGAACAGGCGTTCCCCCAAGCGCACTTCCAGCTTCTCCACGACTCGGACCGTCTCGAGTAGCACGGTCCGCAGATCGTGCGGCTGAGCGAAGACCTTGCGCAGCTCGGCGGCCATCCGCGTCTCTTCGCGCTTCTCGAGCTCGATCAGCACATGTTCCTTGGTGGGAAAGTGGAAGAAGAACGTACCGTGGGCGACACCGGCGGCCGCGACGATGGTACTGATCTCCGCGGCGGCCAACCCGGCACGCCGGAACTCGACGATCGCCGCGGCCAGCAGCCGTTCCCGCGTCTGCTGACGCTTGAGATCACGGATCGACGTCGTCGCGCGCGCGGGCATGAAAGACCACCATTTCCACAGTTGACATGACTGAGGTCAATTTATCATCCACTTTGACCCGACTGCCTCAACGGCCCGCAGGCGCGGATAACGCGGGAATGCGCCAGTCACCCGACCGGGTTGGCAAGTACGGCACCCGCAGGTCCTCAGCGGGAACTGTCGACAATAGCTGACCAGAGTCATCGAATTGGGAGTCGGCACAGACGTCGACCGGCGGTGGCGGGCGCGGTCAGGCAGCAGCGAGAACTCGCAGGAGCTTCGGTCGATACCGCTTCACACACAGCACCACCCAGGGCAACTCGGTGTGACGTTCCACAGCAGCGACGATCACCACCACGACTCATTCACCGCAGCAGCTCGGGGCGGTTTGACACCTGCACCCGCATGCCGGCGCCGGTGCCGGTGCCGAAGGATTTATCTTCATCTCCACAACAGCACGAGCACAACGCAATTCGTGTTCTACACCAAGAACCTCCTGTTCTCTTCAGGACACCAATGCGCTGATGGACAACTTCTTCTCCACATTGAAGGCCGAGCTGGTCTATCGCCGGGCCTGGCGGACCCGTGACGAGGTGGAGAACGGACCTCATCGATCACCGCAGCCACGACGAGCAGGACACGACGATCTGTGACTACATCCGCTGGCTCAACCAGCACGCCGGACCTTCCGTGGCTTCCGTCGGCTCGAAGATCCGACAGCCCGATTACCTACCGAACGTTGCCTGACACAGCACTGGTTATCAGGCAATCCCCGACGGGTGGTCGCTGAACCGACGGATCGGACTGCGAAGGCGTTGCAGGGCGGTGGGTGCCGCTCGACACCGTGGTATGACGATGCGACACGGGTCAGACCGTTTTGATTGCACCGCCGTCGATGACGTAGTCGACGCCGGTGATGTTGGCGGCGACATCGGATAGGAGGAATGCGACCAGGGCGGCCACTTCCTCGGGCTCGGTCATCCGGCCGGTCGTGATCTGCGAGCCGTTGGTGAGCTGCTCGATGAACTCGGGCAGGCTCTGGCCGGCCGCGGTGGCGGCTTTGGCGACCGGGCCGTCGGGGTTTTCGTAGATGGAGGTGCGGACCAGGCCGGGGGAAATGGTGTTCACGCGAACGCCACGGGGTCCGAATTCCTCGGCCAGGGACTTTCCGAGGGCGGTAACGGCCGCCTTGGCCGCGCTGTAGGTGGCCGGGACATTCCCGGGTGTGCGGGCGGCGGTGGAGGAGATGTTGACGATCGCTCCCCGGCGCTCGATCAGGCTGGGCAGGGTCGCCCGTGTGGTACGGACAGCGCTCAACACATTGACGTCGAACATGCGAGCCCATTCGGCGTCATCGGCATCGAGGAAACCGAAGCTTCCCTCCCCGCCTCCTAGGTTGTTGACCAGCAGGTCGACACCACCCAGCTCGGCCAGCGCGGTATCGGCCAGGGCGGACACGCCGCCGGGAGTGCTCAGGTCGGCCGAGACGGTATACGCGCCAGTGTCTTTCAGTTCGGTAGTGATGGTGCGGGCGGCACCGACGACCCGGGCGCCTTCACCGATCAGGGTGCGGACGACGGCCAGTCCGATACCCCGGCTGGCGCCGGTGACAACGGCTGTCTTGTCGGCGAGATCGAGATTCATGGTTTCTCCAATGTCGGGAACGATTGTTGTGCTTGGGGCCGCGGGCGAGACGTTCGGCCCCGCTCGCAGGCTTGGAGCTGGTCTGTGTGCACACTCACCACTACGGAACGTCTCGCTCGTAGCGGACCTCCTCGCCCAGGACCTAAGGCGAGGAGGTCCGCCATCTCGGCATCGGTGAGGTGTACATCGGCGATACCGGCGGTGCGGTCGATGAATTCCGGACGGGGGAAGGCGCCGTAGTCGTACAGGGTGATGTCGGTCGCCGACCTGTTCGGCGCGGTGCCGACGGTCAGAAGGCGTAGGGCCCGAACCGTCCCCATGCGACGAGGACTGCGCCGGCGAGCAGGATCGCGTTGAACCCGATCGCCTGCGGTTCCTTGCGGCGGGCGTGGAGGCCCACGGCCAGGATCATGATCCCAGCCAGGCCTGTGGCGGCCAGTGGGGTGAGCACGGTGGCGATGCCGGTGACGGCGGGCAGGATCATGCCCACGCCGCCGGCGAGTTCGGCGACGCCGATCAGACGCACCCCGGGTGTGGGGACGTCACTGACCCAGGGCAGCTGGGATATGAGCTTGTCCCGGGGCTGGGTGGACTTCAGGATGCCCGCGGCCACGAACAGGGTGGCGAGGACGCCTTGCAGGATCCACAGGAAGATGTTCATCGGAGCGGGGACTTTCTTCTTCGGTGGCGCCGGGGCGGAGAACGCCGCGGCGGATCAGGAGAGGGCGGGGCCTCAGACGGTGAAGACGCGTTCGGCTTCGTCGCGCTGGGTGTGCAGGTCCCAGTAGAGAGGGGCGATCTCCTCGGCTTCGGCGGTCGGGATTTCGGGAGGGCCGCCCGCGCCGATCCACACGCCGATGGCGACGTGCGCGGCCTGGATACCGGTGCCGGCCAGCTCCTTGTGCAGGTTGAGCGCCCAGTTGCGCAGCGCCGCCTGGGCGGGGTTGACGTTGCCGAGCATCGGGTTGGGGTCGACCGAGCCGGCACCGTTGGTGAAGAGCAGGGTGCCCGCGCCGGCCTCACGCATCGCGGGCAGGACGGCCTGGGTGGCGGTGATGGCGCTGCAGAGCAGGAAGTCGATCCATCCCTGTACATCGGAGGCGCTGGTCTGGGACGGGGAGGTGAGGGTCATGGAGCCGATGCTCGGAGCGGGGGAGTGCTCCAGGACGTCGATGCCGCCGAAGCGGGAGGCGCCGTCCTCGAGGGCCTGGGTCAGCGCGTCGTGGTCGAGCACGTCCGCCGGGAACGCCGCGGCGGTGATGCCCTCGGCGGTGAGCCGGCCGACCAGGTCGTCGAGCTTGGCGCGGTTGCGGGCGATCAGAGCGACGTCGAAGCCGCGCGAGCCGAAGGTGCGGGCGATGGCGAGGCCCATTCCGGGGCCGGCTCCGACGATGGCGATGCTGGGCATGGTGAAGTCCTTTCGATGGGGAGGTATCACTCGATGCGGAAAGGTCTATCCGATTCGCGATTTGGAAAGGCCTGTCCGTTTCGCGATGACTACGATAACACTAGAATCGGATAGGGTATTCCGATTAGGTAGGGTGAGTGTCATGAACCTTGACGCCCAAGCCAGCGACGACCCTGCCGCGCACCCTCTGCGCAGCGACGCGGAGCGCAACCGCGCGCGGATCGTCGCCGCCGCGCGCACGCTGTTCAGGCGTGAGGGCCTGCATGCCTCCATGGCTTCCGTCGCCCGCGAGGCGGGAGTGGGCATCGCCACGCTGTTCCGCAGGTTCCCGACAAAGGAGGAACTGGTCGCCGCGGTCTTCGCCGACCGTATGGACGCCTACGTCGAGGCGGTCGGCGTCGCGCTCGACGACCCCGATCCCTGGCACGGTCTCGCGGGGTTCATCGAGACCGCCTGCGCGATGCAGGCCGCCGACTACGGCTTCGCCGACGTGCTGACCATGACCTTCCCCACGGCCAAGGCTCTGGAGGAGCGCCGAGACCAGGCGTACGAGGCCGTTGTCCAGCTCATCGGCCGCGCCAAGGCCGCAGGACGTCTGCGTGAGGACTTCACCCCCGAGGACCTGGTGCTGGTGCACATGGTCACTGCCGGCGTCGTCAACGCCACCGGCGACGCCGCGCCCGATGCCTGGAAACGTGTCGTCGCTCTGATGCTCCAGTCCTTCGAGGCCCCGGCCCGCGGCCCCCTGCCCGACTCGCCCGAGCCCCGCGCCCTCTACAACGCCATGCTGCGTGCCAGTCAGGAGCGCTCCGCCTCGCCGGAACCAGCGAAGAAGGATTGAGGGCCATGCTGCCACCGGCCTCCCCGACGCCAGGCCCTGCAGGGGCTGTACGCGCTATGTGCAGCGGCGAACATGACCGCGGCTGAACCGGAGATCAGGCCCGCAGCAGACCCCCCGAGGGCCCACAGCGCCCGCGCAAGGCGGAGTCGTCAGCCACATCATCGCGACGTATGACGACTGGTCCCGGCGCACCTGCCATGGATCACCCTCGCCGAACGCGCGAAGGCCGCGGGTGCGGTCCGTCCGGACTTTCACCACAGCGACCTGCTCATGCTGCAGCACACCAACGGCGGCCTGGTCCGCAGCACGCAGCACAATGCACCGCAGGCGGGGAAACGACTGCGCGACTGCATGATCGAATCTTCCCGAGCCCCGAGCCCCGAGCCCCGAGCCCCGAGCCCCGAGCCCCGGGCAGCGCAGCGCTGACTCGCCACCCGAACAGTGGCGATCAGCACCGCAGAGCGGCGGCCGGATATGCCAGAGCTCAGAACAAGGTGTCGCGCACGCGTAGCGGCCGGTAGAGGGTGATGCGGCCCAGGTCCCGGATCCGCGGGGACAGTTGCATCCCGAGCAGATCGAACAGGCCGAAGTCGACCAGGGTGACGCCGTGGGTGTCGGTGGCGTGTTCGGTGATCGGCATATCGGTGGCGTTGCCCAGGATCTCGTCGAGCACGTAGTGGGCTTCGCGTTTGGTCGCCACGATCACCTTGGTGCCGTAGGTGGCGCGCTGGTCGGTGACATGGGTATAGGTCGAAAGGCCCTCGTTCGCGAAGCAGCGGCTCAACGGTCGCGCCGTGGTCGATTTCCCGCGCGTCGGGAACCGCTGCCCATCACTGGACGACAGCGTCCCGGCGCCGAACACCGGAGTGAGCGGGAGCCGCTGGTGGTAGTCGATGATCGCGAGGTTGGCCGCGCGCAGGGTCTCCTCACGCACATACCATTCGTCGATCCAGGACAGGATGTCGTCGGAGATGCCACAGGCCTCGGCCATCCGCATCAATCCCAGGTTGGTCGAGTGCGCCAGCAGCACTGCGATCAGGTTGCGTTTCAACTCCGGGGTTCGGGTGGCCTGACCGCCGGCGTGGGTGAAGCAGTCCAGGTAGCCGGTGCGTTTGTCCAGCTCGATCAGTAGCGAGACGATCGGGGCGAACGGTAGCATTTCGGTCAGCTCAGCCTTGAGCGCGATCGCTTCGGCCGGAACGTCTTCGGCGGTCAGCGGGGAGATGATCAGATCCCCGGACTCGCCGTCCAGGCGCCCCGGGCCCTCTCCTTCTGCGAGCACCGCCTCGAGTTCGGCGACCGCGGTGTGCAACTCCTCGACCACGCCGGCCAGGGCGACGCCGGGGTCGGCCGATCGCCCGACCAGGCGGCAGAACTCGTCGCGTTGTGGTTCCCACTGGTCGCTGGTGAGTAGGTAGGCGGCCGGGTCGGCGTAGCGGCGTGAGCCCGGTACGAACAGGAATCCAGCGCGGCCAGATGTCCGTGGTCACGCGGCAACCGGGTTTGGCCTGCGCGATCGCCGCCCGCAGCCGGTCCCATCCGACCTTCTCGCCGCGGATCAGCGCGCCGATCTCCTCATCGGCGACAGCCGGATCGGTGACGATCGCGAGCAGATCATCCAACAGGGCCTGGCGGTCCTCGCCGGACTTGCCGCGCTCGGCGAGTTCGGCCTGCATCCGGCGTTCGGCGGCACCGAATTTCGCCGAGATCGCCTGATCGAACAACGCCACGACCTCATCGAGCACATCGGTGCCGGACTGGGCCAACACAGTGAGAAGGATCGGATACCGGCGCTGCGGGTCCCGGCGTTCCAGCGCCTGCGGGGTCAACCGGCGGCCCATCGTGGCCAGGAACCGGCGGCGCTCGGCGGGCAGCACCGACAGATCCAGGCGGTCCGCACCCAACCCGCGCAGGAACGCCAGCTTCTCGACCTCGGTCCGCACCGCGGCCGCCGAGGCCTCCACCGGCCCGGTCGACAGCCACCGCAACCGCGACACCCCGAGCGAGGCGTCGACGGCCAGCAGCGCATCCAGTTCGGCGCAGCGGGCCGGGGTGAACTCGTGGGACAGGCGGTCGTCGGTTTCGCGCTGGGCCTGCTCGCGGGCGTGGGCGATGCGTTCGACCATGCTCACCGGGCCGGGGCGGATCACCCGCGCCGAGATCAAATACTCACATCCCAACCGGAACAACAAGGTCGGGGAATCGTGCTCCATCGCCCGCGCGAGCAGGAACTCGTCGAGCTCCTCGAGTTCGAGCGCACCGGCCGCCCGCCAGCCCAGGTACTGGGCGACCAGCCGCAGTTGATCGGTGCGGGTCTGGGCACGGCACCCGTAGGAACGGATCTCGGTGCCATCCATCCGCAACTGCTCGGCCAACCTGGCTACCGCGACCGGCGGGGCGGTCACCACGCGATCGGGCACGAATCCCAGCCACGGCAACGTGAACAGCGCGATAGCGATACCGAGCCGATCAGCCGGACCACGACCACGCGCCCGGGATCGACGAACGCCAGATCCGCCGGCGAGAGCGTGAAGAACCGGAACAACTCCTCACGCCCGATCTCCGGGAACTCCCGCAGACGCGCCAACTCCTCATCCGCGAACACCCCGCGTCGCCACGAAACCGACCTCCCGCACCCACCATCAGCGTTGGGAGACACGCCAACCAGCAACCGGCCTTCACCGCAGACCGAACCAAGCATGGCTGCGGGGCGGTGTTCGGTCCGCTCGTCGCGTCGCGGTGGCCTGTTCGGCAGCCGTGGTCGTCAGCTTCGTCTGCCGAGGCCGCATAGCTACCCGGTCTGGGGTCCTGGGTTGAAAGTCGCCCAGCGTGGGTGCCTTTGTATTAATCGACAACGAAAATTCACCCAGTGTGGGTGTATCCGCTGAAATTTGTACAACGTGGGTGTCCTTTCAGTATTGACGCGGTGGGTGTTCCTTTTGAATGTTTGGAGTACGACGACGCCGAACCGGTTGGGACGCCACAAGTATCGGCCGGGACCCGGTGAATCCCGTTGGCAGAGTTGTGCGGCAAACCCGTGAAGTCCTCGCGTTGGTTGTACTACCCCACTCACGGAGCTTGTGTCGCGAATGGGGTGGCTGAATTCGGTCGAGAAGGGCTGGGTCAAACCTGGTTCTGCCGTCGAACTGGTAACCAGTTCGAACTGTTTCGCCGCTAAGGGGATACAGGATGGTGGTGGTTCAGCGCCCACGACGAGATCGATCCCGCCGCACCCGCCCGGAGACCGATGGGATCTTTCGGTGACCGACTGCCAGCTGGTAGCTGTTTCAGACGCTGCAAAGTGCTGACGGGGGTCGCTATCTCGCCGAATCGACAACCCATCCGCATGGTGTCGTGCAACGAGTGTCGGCGCGGTTCCGACATAGCCCGACCCGGCGCTGCCGCAGCCTCCCTCAACGGGAAGGCGGCACCGCTCAAGTGCCCAGCCGCCCCTGATCCGTCCGAATCCACTCCGAGGTTCCGTCCGGGTGTCGATGGAACTCCCAGGCGGTATAGTCGCCGTCCTTCTCCACCACCTTGACGTGATCGGCGAAGCCGTCGTGATCAACGTCGGTCCACACCTGCATGGCATCGTCGCCGGTGATGGTCACGCTGTCGAGCAGACCGTCTTGGTCGATATCCTGGGTGGGATGGTGCAGTTCGACGGTACCGAGGCCGCCTAATTCGGCGTGCGCGTCGATATGCGGTAGATCTAGTCCCGGAAGATCACCCGACGTGACCATGGCACCTGCTTTCGGGCACCATACCTTCGAAGAACTCGGCCAGCATCGGCCCAGAGTATCGAGGTCGTGGTCGCCATTCAATACCTTGTACCACTGGTCGCCGAATTCAAAGCCGACCTGGGCCACCTGCGCACCCGCGAAGGCGTGACTGGAAAACGGCGTACGGCGGCTCGGGGTGAGGGCGTGAGTTGGAGCTCAGCGCTTCGAGATCGCTGACGTGGGACCGCGGCAAGGCATGTGGGGGCACGCTGACATCACCCGCAAGACCGGGATCCCGGTGATCTTCTCCGATCCTCACAGCCTGTGGCAGCGAGGCACGAACGAGAACACGAAGGAGCCTCTCCAACAATATTTTCCGAAGGCCACCGACCTTTCCCGGTGGAGCGCTGCCGAGCTGGCCGCAGTGGCCCACTCGCGCTCAACAACCGTCCCCGGGAAGTCCTCCGATGACGGACACCGGCCGTAGCGATGGCCGAGCACCTACGATCGCTGCAACAACATGTTGCGTCGACCAGTTGAATCCGCCCAGTCGGAGATCGCTATGACAACGCCCTCGCGGATCGATCATCGGCCTGTTCAATCATGTAATGGGTCGACTGGTACAACAACGCCCGTCTGCATTCCCGCCTGGACTACCTAACCCCAGCCGAGTACGAAGCCGCCTACTACGCTCAACAACCACCACGCCGACCGGCGCTGGTCTGACACCGAAGCGCCAGTCCCTCACCGTGACGGTCCAGTGACCTTCCCGGAGACAGCAGGCAGGAGTAACTTATGCCGCCGAACAGTGGGACCCGTCGTCCGACCCAGGAACGCGCGAAGGCAACCCGCGAGCACATCCTCGACAGTGCCGCACGCCTTTTCGGAGAGCACGGGATCGCGAACACCTCGACCAACCGGATCGCCACCGAGGCCGGAGTGAGCATCGGCACCATCTACCGTCACTTCACAGACCGCACCGTCATGGTGGACAAGCTGATCGAGCGGCTACTCGAAAATGCCGAACAACGCTTCACTCAGCGTGTCTTCGGCCTCGCCGAGCAAACCACCGCAGAACTGATGGCGTCCATCTTGGAGGTCATCACCGACGAGTTGACGGCTAACGCCCAGTTGATACGTGCGCTCTCGGTCGGCGTCTCGTTCTATGACACCGGCATCCCCGAGCTCGAACTCCGTCTACGTCTCTTCGCCAAGGTGCTGGTTATCCAGCTGCTCGGCCCGGGCGACGACCACAAATACGACATTATGAGCATCGTGTTGGTCAACACCGGGATCGCGGCAGCGCTCCGCGCATCGGTGCTCGAGAATGACACCCAGCAACGTAGGCAGGCACTCACCATCACCGCGCGTGCTGTCGCGGCGTGGATCGAATCCGAACGCACACAAGCTCGGCCTGACGCAGGTCGAATGCCGAACAAGCGGCGCGCCGTTAGTCGCGCAGCACCTGGCCTTCCCGGGCCGGCAGACAGGAGCGAGTACATGACCCCGCCGAGGAAGGCGACTCGCCGTCCGACGCAGGAACGCGCGAAGGCCACCAGGGAGCACATCCTCGATACCGCCGCACGCCTTTTCGGAGAACACGGCATCGCCAACACCTCGACCAACCGGATCGCGGCCGAGGCCGGGGTGAGTGTCAATACCGTGTATCGCCACTTCTCCGACCGTACGGACATTGTGGAAGAATTGCTGGAAAAGCTGCTGGAAAGTATTGAACAGCACCTCATTCGCAGCGTGTCCGATTCCGCCGACAGAAGCGTTCTGGAACTGGCCGTCACCATTCTCGAGGCCATCACCGACGAATTGGTGGTCAACGCCCCACTGGTGCGGGCGCTGGCGGCAGGACTGGCGTACTATAACAGCGGTCTCCCGGGATTCGAACCGCGCCTGCGCGCCCTGCTGAACGTTCTGCTGATCCGGGTGCTCGGCCCCGGCAATGAAAACGGCCACGACGTGATAGCATTCGTACTGGTCAACGTCGGTTTCGCGGCGGCGGTCCGCGCCGCGTTGGTCGACGCCCACACCGGCGAGCGGCAGGAAATCATCGCGATGACTGCCCGCCTGATCGCGGCCGGAGCCGAAGCCGAAATCGTGGCATCATCGAGCTTCGGATAAACATCATTAGGCACCGGAGCGGGGTAACTGGCCGCTCTGATGCGCGTAGCGGTTACATTCAGCGACTGACACCGCGCGCGCAAGCCCGCCCACAACATGAGGCAGGCAGATGAATTCGGCGCGTATGTCCGTCTGAGAATGGATCGCCGGTTGGGGCTCCGCATTCGATGGCGGCATCCGGCCGAAGCTGAGCTGACCGGCTCCGACTGCGATCCCGATGTTCGTGCAATCACGAAACTTCGTCACACCGATCGTAATTCGTATTGCCGTTCACACTGCGTCGACATGGCTATCGGGTTGGCCGCGCTTGCTGAACGCGCGGGCGATGAGCGCCGAACGTAGCTGCCACACGCCCGACGTGGTGGTGGGATCGAGTCCGGTCAGCTGGCTGATGCGCCTGAGCCGATAGTCGACGGTGTTGGCATGGATCTGCAACGAGCGGGCGGCGCGTTGGCGATTGAGGTTGTTGCTGATATAACTCCGCAAGGTTTGGAACAGCTCGGGGCGATCGTCGAGCGGATCCAGTAGCGACCCGAGAGTTTCACGACCCGGCCCCGGCCTGGTCAGCTGGTATTCCAGCGCCATATCGGCGAAACGATACAGGGCGGGGGCACATTGCAGTTGCCGCACCATGTCGAGCAGCTCGTGAGCGCGATCGGCCGCACCGGGCACTCCAATGGCCGACGCTGTGACAACGACCGCTGTCACCGGTACGCGCGCGGCCGCCGACAGCTGGGCGAGCAGTTCGTCGAGGCTCTCGTCGCTCATCGTCGCAGTCGGGATCAGGATCGTCCCGCCGTCCACACTCAGCAGCGCGAGTGCGTTCTCGCCGCAGCGGGTAGCGAGTTCGGCCTGCAGGCGGCGCAGTTTGCGGCGGGCGACGACTTTGCCGTCGAGCATCGGGTGCTGCTCGTCCGGGTGTTTCGGAACATCCACTGCCAGAACGGAATACTCCTCGGCGATGCCTATTCCGTCTTCGCGGGCCGTTGGTGCGGTGGTGTATCCCCCCAGCAGCCTGGAAGCCAGAGTGTGGACGGCGGTGTGGTGCTCACTGACCGCCGCCTTGTGCTCACGGACATAAGCGCAGGCGACAGTGGCGCTCATGATGTCGAGCATCTCCACAACCAGGTTCATGCCGTCCACCAGATCGGCGTAGGCCTTCACCGTCCCTTTCGAGAAGATGAAGTCCAAACCGAGCTTCGATCCTTCATGAATCGAATGCAGGATCGTGTCGATCGGCACGCCATCCCGCGCCCAATCGGCCGCCGCATCGGCCAGCCAGCCGGTCTTCGCCGGAATATCGTGCCCGTCCAGCATGCTGACGGACAGCTCGAGACAGAAGCGGGTGACGTCGTCACCGGGCAGCACGGCGTGGGTCATCACGTTGTCGATGGAGCGCCCGGCCAGCTGCCGAGACACCCCCCGCACGCCCTGTGTGGGTAATGGCATCGGTTCGCCCGAGACGGTCAATCCATCCCGGAGTGCCCCGTTGGCTGTCATCGTCGACTTCCTTCCGCCCAGTTGCTACGGCTCTACCGGCCGATGGTTCGGTCGGACGCCGCGCGCGGCCGAACTCGCACGGCGAACGCATTCGACCTGCGGCCCATGATCGGTTGGTCCAACGATAAGAGGATCCCGAACTCGCCTTCCACTCTTCTTTGCCGAACCTCCCGATGTCGGTGAATCACGGCGTTGACCTGCGGCGGAAGACCACTCGCCACGGCGTTCGAAGAAATCTCCCGGTGGTTGCGTGAGAGGTTTGCTCACATTTCGCGGTAGCACTCACAAGTCGGTCGCACAGCGAACGGCGGCTGGCAGTTGCGCGATCCTGCTGCCGGCTCAGGGCAGCGACGTCAGTTGAGCTGCCCGTACTTCATTCTCGAGCCATGCGCCGATCATCTGAACGGTCATCGCGATGGCCTCGCGCCGTTGGTCGTCGTCGACCTCCCTCGCCGTTGTGCGCAGCAGCGCCGCGAAGCCGATATTGATCAGCACGTAGGCCATCAGGTCGTACTTGTGATCGTCTCCCGGACCGAGGAGCTGGATCAACAGGACCTTGACCAGCGGACGCAGACGCAGTTCGAACTCGGGAACGCGGCTGCCATGGGATTGGACTTCGCCGCCGAGGGCGCGCACCAGATGCGCGTTGGCGACCAACTCTTCGGCGAACAACTCCAGCATCTCGGTGGATACCTTCGGAACCGAGGGGTGCCGCTGGGTTATCGGGCGCTGCGACAAGTCGTAGACCCAGTGGGTAAAACGCCGCTCCGCGTTTTCGAGTAGGCGCTCGAGCAGCTCATCGACGATCGCGGTCCGATCGGGGAAGTACCGATAGACTGCGCCGATGCTCAAGCCGGCCTCCGCTGCGATCCGGTTCGTCGAGGTTTCAGCGATTCCATACTCACCGAACAACCGCGCCGCGGTGTCGAGTATCCGCTCCCTCGTCTCCTTCGCGCGCTGCTGGGTCGGGCGACGGCGCTGTCGGGCGGCCTTGTGCGGCATCACACTTCCCTGTCTAGGGTTGAAAAATGAGCTTTGCTCACTTTAACTTCAGCTGTCGAATACCACTGCCGCTTGTTGTAAGTTGTTAGACCGTTGAATCGACGGCCGACGTTGCTGAGACCAGCGGTACGCGATCTTGGTCATAGGCTGGCCCACGGAGGTGCTGATGATGACCGGTCAGCTGCCCAGAGGTCGACTGGCGCGGGGCACTCGGCTGGGCCGACTGGTCGCGGGGCGGGCGGTGCGCGGAGTCGGGACCCGGTTGTTCATGATCGGCCGGCCCGAGGAAGCCCGGCAGATACTCGCCGAGCGGTCCACTCTGCAAGCCGCGCAGCAAATGGTCACGGTGCTCGGCGGCATGAAGGGTGCGGCGATGAAGCTGGGCCAGATGTTGTCGGTTCTCGATGTCGACCTCGTCCCCGAATCCCACCGTGAACTGTTTCGGGCGAAGCTCGCCGAACTTCGAGATCGCGCACCGGAGGTTCCGTTCAGCGCGATGCGGAAGGTCATCGAGGGTGATCTCGGATCGATGTCCCGAGTGTTCGCCGAGTTCGAGGAGACGCCGGTGGCCGCAGCCTCGATCGGCCAGGTGTATCGGGCGAGATTGCATGACGGGCGCATGGTCGCGGTGAAGGTGAAATACCCCGGTGTGGACGAGGCCGTCCACGCGGACATGCGAAACTTGCAGTTGTTCGCCAAGCTCTGGAGATCCGTGCTGCCGAGCGCCGCCGACGCCGCCGTGCTGGACGAGATCGCTCGCAACATCGGCGGTGAACTCGACTACCTGCGTGAAGCGCGGACTCAGCATGGAGTCGCCTCGCGCTTTCACGAACATCCCTTCATCACCGTCCCCGACAGCGTCGGAGAACACTGCACGCATCACGTTCTCGTGACAGAATTCGTCGAAGGGAAGCCCTTCCAAGAGATTCAGGCGCTGCCCGGGGCCGACCGAGATCGGATCGGTGAGCTGATCTACCGCTTCTACATCGGTTCGCTGTTCTCCGACTACGAGTTCTGCGGTGACCCGCATCCCGGCAACATCCTCCTGGACAAGGACGGTCGCCTCGCCTTCGTTGATTTCGGGCTCTATCACCGGATGAACCCCACGGACGCCGAGTTCGAGCGTGCGTCCCTGCTCGCCGCCGGGGAACACCGGGCCGAGGATCTGTACCAGGCGTGGATCGGCCGCGGCATCATCGATCCGGACGCGAGCGTCACACCACAGGAATGCCTGGAGTACGTGTGGGCCGCCTCGGGTTGGCAGTTACTCGACGAGGAGATCACGATCACCCCCGAACTCGCCACCGCGGCAGTGGTGCTCGCCGTCGACCCGAGGGCGGACGAATTCCGCGGTATGCGGCATCAACTGCTTCCGGCCGAGCACGTGTTCTCCAGGCGGGCGGAGTTGTTCACCTTCGCCGCACTCGGCCAACTGGAGACGACCAACAATTGGCATAGGCTGGCCCGTGAGTGGCTCTACGGCGAGCCTCCAGCAACCGATATCGGGCGGGCAACGGCACGGTGGCGAGCCGGGCGACTGTCGGGACCACCTTCCCACCGCTGACCAGGCCATCATCGTACTGCGGAGAAGTCGATCCGCTCCTCGACCCTTCTTCGCCGATGTAACGGCGGGCAGTGCCACGCACTCACGGTGTGGCACAACGGCGGGGACCCGACCGGGAGTGTTGGTCGCAGCGCCGCCGTTGCGGTTGGGCTCATCCTTGTGATGGCGTACTGCGGATTCCGGCGGTCGATGTGTGGCCTGGATGGTGTTGCCACAACATCCGACCAGGCACCATGACCGGTTCGGCAACCTGGTCGTTGAATTCGCTGACGCCATCAGTGGTGACCTCGAGCATACGGGCGGTGGAGATGTCGAAGAACAGGCCCGATACCGTCAGGCCGCGTGCAGCGGCGGCCTGACGGATCACCGGGTGGCGTCGCAGGATCTCGAGCTGAACGGCGACGTTGACCATGCTCAGCTGGGCGGTTTCGTCATAACCCGCGGCAGCCGCAACGGCCCGCACCGGGTGCCCGGCACGGTAGGCATCCAGGCTAGGGCGGGCATGGGCGAGCCAGGTGTCCAGTCCCGGTCCGATGGAGGCGCCGGCCAGCAGGGCTTTCATGGCACCGCAAGAGGAATGGCCGCATACCACCACGTTGTGCACCGTCAGGTTGTCCACCGCGAAGGACAGGGCCGCCTCGACCGAGGCGTCCGAGCCGTCCGCGGGGTGCAAGTTGCCGACGTTGCGGACGGTGAACAGGTCACCAGGACCGCTGTTGGTGATCACATTGGGCACGATGCGCGAGTCGGCACAGGTGAGGAACAACGAATGCGGATCTTGCCGGTCATGCAGCTGGTCCAGGTGCGGCCGCATTGCGTTGGCGTGACTGCGATGGTAGGCGACCACGCCGGCTGCGACCGCGTCGCCGTTGCGCTCACGCCACGGGCCGAGCACCTCGTCGAGCATGCCGCGAGCCCGGCCGCGCCGGGGCGGGCCGGTCATGACGTGTTCCATGCGCGCGGTACCGATCTCGACGAATTCCACTTCGCCACCGATACTTTCGTGCTGCTGGGCCCAGTCGTGGATGGCCTCGTAGCCGGCGTGGTCGAGGAAGTCGACAGTCAGCTCGACAAGTACGTCGGTACCGGTCGGCACAGTGGCCAGCTTCTTGGTCAGCTTCGGCAGTGCCAGGAACGTGCACGTGCCCTCGACGCGGACGATCCAGCGGTCGGTGCCCGCCACCGGTGTGACCTGCACCGATACCTTTACCACTCGCCACAGCAGCATTGCGATCGCCATAGCCAGGCCGATCAGCACGCCCTCGAGCAGGTTCAGAAACACCACGCTGACCATGGTCACCGCGTATACCGCCAGGTCGCCGGTGCGACGGGCAAGCTGGATATGGGCCAGCTTCACCAGCTGGACCCCCACCACGACGAGCAACCCGGCCAACGCCGACTTCGGGACCTGCTGCGCGACGCCGACGAGCGCAATGGAGAACACCAGGATCCACACGCCGTGCAGAATCGCCGAGAATTGGGTGCGCGCACCGGCGGCCACGTTGGTTGAGCTGCGCACGATCACGCCCGTGACCGGAAGTCCACCGAGCATGCCGGAGATCATGTTGGCCGCGCCCTGAGCCACCAGCTCGCGGTCGAAGTTGGTACGCCTGCCAGTGTGCAGCTTGTCCACGGACACTGCCGACAGCAGGCTCTCCACGCTGGCGATCAAGGCGATGGTGAGCACCGCCGGCACCGCCCCGCCCCAGTTGCCGCTGGGCAGAGCGGGCAGGCCGATGGCGTCGAACAGCGAGCTGTCGATCTCGATGCGGTCCGGATTGCCAGGCAGCACGAGCGACAGCACCGTACCCGTCAGCACCGCGACCAACGGACCTGGGATCAGGCGGACCTTCTCGGGTGCCCGGCGCCAGGCGACGATGATGCCCACGACGATCACTCCGATGACGAAGTCGTCACCATGCGCGTTCAGCAGCTGACCGGGAAGTTCGGTGATGTTCTCGAAGGCCGAGCTGCGCGACGCCCCGCCCAGCAGTACGTGCACCTGCTGCAGCGCGATAGTGACACCGATACCGGCGAGCATGGCATGCACGACGACCGGCGCAATCGCCAGCGCGGCCCGCGCGATCCGGCTCGAACCGAACACGATCTGCAACAGGCCGGCCGCAGCGGTGATGAAACAGGTGGTCTTCCAACCGAACTGGTGGATGGTCTCGGCGACGACCACAGTGAGGCCGGCCGCCGGACCACTGACCTGCAGCGGGCTCCCACCGAGGAAGCCGACCGCGATGCCACCCACAGCGGCCGCGATCAGGCCGGCGGCAACAGGGGCGTCGGAGGCGATGGCAATGCCGAGCGACAACGGCAGAGCGACAAGGAAAACCACGATCGAGGCGGGCAGATCATGGCGGGAGATCGAGGAAAGTCGATCAGACCAGCGGCTCCCCGGTGGAACGGCCGATAAAGGGGTCGCATCGGTGTTGGTGGACATATTTCTCCTTCGCCAGGCCTGCGGGCCGGTCCGGTCGGTCGAACATGTTCTCCAGGCATCGAAGGCAGCCGCGGACGACGGTTATCAATGCCTGCAGCCTCTCCGGCATGGGAGTTCCCAAGATCAACGTACTGGCAATAGCGCAGCGAAAAACGGGACGAACGAATGTTTGTGACCGGCACTATTCCGAGGAGCAGCGTCTTCCTCAGCTTCACAGCGCGCCACCGGGAAAATTTGCTTCAGAAATTAGTTTCCTGCGACGGCGGGCACACCGCTGTGCCGAGGTTCACCCGACAACACAGGGATCGGGTGTAGCACGACAGGCCCTTGTGGTCGGCGTCGGCATATTCGATACCGGGCGGCGAAATGCCACAAGCAACGAGCAGAACTATCGTGTACATTCGGGTCACAGTCAGTGTTGATGCCACTGGTTACTGTGATGATCTACGACGACTTCGGAAAGAGTTGATCTAGAAATCCAAATTCTGGAAACGACATTGCAGGGACCTTCGAGTTCGTGATCTGATCGTCCCGTCCCGAACCCCGGGAATTCTCCACGAACACGACCGAGGATGACTGTATGAACTCGAAAATTATCCGCCCGCTCGCCGTGGCCGCATTCGCACTATCGGCCACCGCCCTCAGTGTCGGCACGGCCTCAGCGGATGCGTCCGCGGCCACCCCCGTCACGGGCTCGGTGGAATTATGCATTCCCATCCCCCTTGGCTCGGCCGAGAACACCTTCTGCCTGCCTATCGGCTAGCTCGACTGGCACGCGGCGGTGCCGACACGGTCCAGGTGAGCACCACGGCGCGCTTCCCAGTTCGAAGCCGTCACCGCCGCGCAGCCTGCGCAACGTGGCCGTCGGCTGAGCGACGCCAGGCAAGGCACACCGAAGACAGCCCGCGTTGAACACCCTCGCTGATCGGGCGGTGAAGGAGCTGGTGTCGACGCCGGGATCAGGCGAACGGCCCCGCACACCGGCACGGTCACCGAGCGCGATGGGGCGGCCCGGACGGCGCATCGGCCCTCGACATGACCAAGCACCCGGCAGGCGGGCCGAGGCAGAACGCCACCCACCATTCGCTTCGGGTCGGGTGAGAGTCAGGAGTTGCATGGCCGTAGATGCCGCAGACCCCACAGCACTGGCCGTGACAGCGGCGCGCCTGCGCATTGCATTGACCGTGATTTTGCGCCGCATCCGGAGAGATCCGAATGAGTGTCGATTGTCCGCGACGCAGTGGGCGGTACTGGGACGGTTGCATCGAGGCGGAGCCATGGCCGCTGTCGATCTGGCTCGCCTGGAGATGTTGCGCCCGCAGACGATGCGCAATGTCATCGACGGGCTACGAGATCGAGGTTTGATCGTCGGCGTACGCGACCCGATCGACAGACGCCGCGTGAACCTGATGCTCACCGACGACGGCCTGGCTTGGGCGCGCGGGCACCAGGGGGTACTGAACGATGCTCTCGCGCGAGTTCTGTTGGAGAACTTGCCGTCCGACGAACTGAAAAAGGTGGACGAAGCGCTGGATCTGCTGGAGAAGATCGCCTACGGGTGATCCACCCACGTCGTGCGCCAGGCGAGCGCACCGCCGATAGGTATGCTGCGCGGCTCACCAGCCTCTCGGCAAATCAGGTCGAGGCTCTGGCCGAACCGTCATTGTGAACTATCACTACCGCTTACCGATCACTCCTCCCGAAATTCACGTTACTCGGAGTAAACCGCCCCTCTGAATCTTGCTCTGGCTATTCTGGAGCAATAGTGCAGTTAACGGGGGTGAAAGGAAGTCCGGCTATGCCTGTCACCACCACACGCCGACAAGGGCTCACGGTATCCGGCCGGCCCATGTCGTTGCCGCTGAAAGATGTCCGCGCCCTGTCGCGGCAGATGGTCGGCCATTTCGTCGAAACCGTCGCCCCCTGTGGCACCTTGCCCGGTGACGCGATCCACGGCGACATCACGATCATCACCCGTGTGTGCTTAGAACTGGCAGTCAGCATGCTGGACGGCAGCAACATTCCGGAGAAGACCGAACAACTCGAGGACGCGGCGGCCCAGTGGGCTCGCGAAGGGGTGCCCATCGGTACCATTCACCACGCTATCCACGAGGGCTTCAAGATCGGCTTCGACTTGGTGGTGTCCACCACCTCGGCCCGGCAGCGGGCCTCCGGCTCGGCCGACACCGAACCGATGTGTACTCCCAGCCTGGCCGACTATCAAAGCATCCTCGACGGCGCCAAACTCGTCGTCGAAATGCTCGACACCATGACCACGGCGGTCTCGGCGGCCTATGTGCGTGAACTGCGCGCGGTCGTGTCGGAGCACCACACGGCAGTGCACACGCTCACCTCAGCGCTGCTCGGGGGCCACCCCACCTCCACCATGGCCCGCGAGTGTGGCATCGACATCTCCGACCGCTATCGCGTCATAGCCCTCGCCATCCCGCCCCACCCGGACGAGTCCAACCCGATACTGGACGCGAAAGTCGTTGCGCGCCGCAAACTCCGGCGCGTGCAGGCGGAACTGGCTACTCGCTGCGACGACACCGTGCTGTCGCTGCTTTCGGTCGACGGCGGCACCCTGCTCATCCCCGCCGATCACATCACCAAGGGCACCCTGAAGGAACTGATCGAGCATCTATCGCGGGCGGCCCGCGTGCACATCACCGCGACGGCGGTCACCGCCACCACCGACGCCGTGCCCACCGCTGCCGATCAAGCCCACGAACTGCTCGACATGGTCACCCGGTTACGGTCGGTGCCGGACCTGTATCACTTCGACGATCTGGCCCTGGAATACCAGCTCACCCGCCCCGGGCCCGCCCGTGAACATCTCGGATCGCTGCTCGACCCACTGGACGAGCATCCCGAACTGCTGGAGACCCTGCAGGTCCATATCGCGCACAACCTGAACCGCGGGCGCACTGCGCGGCTACTGCACGTACACACCAACACCGTGGACTACCGGCTCAAGCGGATCGGTCAGCTCACCGGATTCGATCCCACCATGGCGAGCGGGTTGTGGCATCTGCGTTCGGCATTGGTTGCCCGCACTTACCGAAGGTAAGCAGGCGCGGGCGGGCTCACGCGGAATTACTCCGGTCGATCAGCGTCCACCGTTCCCGCCGCCGCAGAACGGCCTCGCCCGCGCTGGAAAGCGCCACCGACCGAAGGATTCCACGACCCGGCACGCCTACGATTTGTGAAACGAGAGAACTTTGCGTTTTCCACGCCGATCCGGAGCCGGAACCGGCCGATGGTAATCGCGCAAGAGAATCAGCGGAAGATCGGCCTCGACAACGGTCGGAATCGCTCTCGAGAAAGTCGACGAGTTGGAAAACGAAATGGATGATATGCGACGAACCGAAGCCGGCGGATTGCGCGCGACATGGCGGCCGTTCCAGAACCACCTGATCTCCATCGTCGCAGTCCACGAGACAGCCGGTGTCACGCCGATCGTATCCTTCGGCCCCGAGGACTTTCCGGATCTCGCGCAAGCACGAGAACTCCTTCCGGAAATGGCCAAGTTGTGGGACGCAGTACGCCACGACTTCTGGACCAAACTCATCCCACCGCAGCCACGGTGTCGACAATTGCGTTGGAGGTGATCCCGACGCCGTGCCCACTGCTGCAGCCCTACGCTGAAACTATTCACCCCCCTTGGCCTACGTTGCCACGTAGTACTTCAAAAGCATGATGCCAAACCTCGTCACATACCTGTGGGCATGAAACCCGAGGCCGTTCATCCGGATCGGCGGGGATCCAGGCGTCCGGCAGTCGCCGATCCACGGTATGGCGCGACGGCATCTCGGCCGGTCGCGCGGAAATCGCTCGTCAACGCGGTGGGGCTGGGTCGTGTCTCCCAATGATTTGAGCCATTCGATGATGAGGGCCAGCGTGAATCCGGCGCAGTAGGTGCTCGCTAGTTTGTCGTAGCGAGTCGCGACCGCGCGCCGGTGTTCGGCCTTCGAAGGTGGCGATGTCGCGTGCGCGTCACCCGGGGACGGGCAGGATTCTGCTCGCGTCCGAGATCGCTGAGTTCGTAGATTCGTGGCCGAAGCCGTTGGCCTGCAACACCATATGATTTCAGGTGATGCCGCAAGCCTTCGGCGACGGCCGTGAGGTTGCTCTCGAGGTCCAGGGCGGCCCGCTGACCGATGAGGAATGGACCCGCAGGCACGACGACTACCGACGCAACGGTGTGGTCGATGTCTGGTTGTGGCGTCCCGAAGTCGCCCGCACTGGATCTCAACGTGGTAGCGAGGTGGGTGCGCTCGGCCACCAGGTCGTCACGATGGTCGACCAGCAGCCGGATTTCACGTTGGACGCCGTCGAGGCGGGCCATGGAAAGGCCCGGTTCCTCAGGCGCCGCCGATGCGCCCGAGGACGTCAGCGGCAAAGGCGCGGTTGTGATACGGCGCGTACGGTCCACGCCCCCTGGTTACAAGGAGCTCAGCGAGGCGTCGGACCGCTGCGGCGAGGGGCAGGCCGAAGAACTGCTCGTCGGCGCCTTCGTCGGAGACGAACCAGTGGACGACGATCCCGTCGCCGCCCGCAGAGGCCAGTCCGGTGCGCTGAAAATGCAATAGTGGAAGGGTGTTTTTCAACTGATCCAGGGTGCGAAGGGTCTCTCCGGTGAGCGCGTACTCCGACATGTACATCGCGATGCGGTAGTCCACGATGCCGTTGCCCTCCAGGAACCGCTCGACATACAGCACTTCCATCGGCCCGACGTTCAGCGTGAACAGGCGCTGACGCGCGGCGGTCCTGTTCGTGGCGGGTAGCGCACTCAGCGTCCACCGGTCCACCTCCCCGTCGGCGGGGTCGTCGAACGCGGCGGCGAGGTAATCGGCGATGAGGTCGACCGCGGGGTCGAAGAACGGGTCTTGCTGTAGCTCGGCGAAGTTCTCGTCGCTGGCGGAGTGGTGGAGTGTGCTCATGGGAGTCCTGGGGTCACTCGAAGTAGTCCTCGTCGACCTCGACGACCGTGAAGGTCTGTCGCGTCTGGACGCCGACGCCGTAGCGGATCATCAGCTCGGCGAGGCGCCTGCCGTCGATGAGGATGATGCGGGTACCGATGTTCTGCGCGTACTCGCGGGCACCCGAGGTGAAGGCGCTCGTGGTAATGAAGACGCCGCGGGCGGCTCCGACGCCGTGTAACGCGCCGACGAACGCCTGGATTTCCGGCCGACCGACGGTGTTGTCCGCAGCATAGCGCTTGGCCTGCACGTAGATGCGTTCGAGGCCGAGCGGGTCCTGATCGATGACGCCGTCCACTCCGCCGTCACCGGACCCGCCGATCCGGGCGGCCCGGCCTTCGGTGCCGCCGTATCCCATGGCGACGAGAACGTCGAGTACCGAGTGTTCGAGGAACGCCGGATCCTGGCCGCGCAGCCGTGCCAGCAGGTCGGCGGCGACCTCGGAATGGAGGCGTTCGACACCACGCTCGATCTGCTCGAGTGGGTCGACTACTTCGTCGGCGACATGTGCGTCGGCTACGGTGTGGCCATTCAAGGAGCCTGTCCGCGCCGGTGTGTAGTCCTGGTACTCGGGTAGCGCTTTCAGGATCTTCTCGGTGATCCCTGCGGGGTGAGCGGCGAGCAGAGCTCGGCCCGCATCGGTGATGACGAAGGTAGCGCGGGCCGGCTTGTCGACGAGCTTCGCGCGGTACAGCCCGCTGAGCGCCCACCCGATCCGGTTGTCAGCGCGCCCCTGCCCCGACGGCAGCACCTCGGCCCGCTGCTCGGCTGTCAGCCCGAGATGGTCCTCCACCGCCGTGTGCAGGTCGCGCTTACGCCAGATCTGGCCGTCAGTAAGGATTTCCAGCACCGGCGTGAGAAAGCCCGACCATATCGGCATCGCCGACACCGGTGCGGTCACAGTTCGCCTCGGAAGGCGCGGGATTGGAGAGATGCGAAGAGGGAGTCGAGTTCAGCGAGGGCGGTGCGGTGGCACGCACCCATCGACATGACGCTTTCCGGGGTTTGCACCAACTGATCCTAGACTTCGGTTGGTGGCACTACAATTGGCGCCGAGTTCACCTGCGCTGCACTGATCGTGTTCAGTCCCGACGTTGTCTTCGCTGAGCGAAGAAGGGCCCACCCTCTCCAGCGGATCCAGATAGTAGGCGGCAAACTGCTGATGGATGACATCATGGCACCGAAGACGAATCAAGTGGTTCTGATGCGTACCCTCCGGGATTGGTCCATCCCATACTGCTACTCTCCCGATCTCGTGGGCGTTGCCGTGGCCTTCCGCAACGAGCAGGCCCCCTAGTTAAGCCGGGTCCGCTCCATCGCAGTTGACGTTACCTTCATGGTCTTGATCTCGTCCAAGTCCAGGTAGCCGCGCATGACATTCGCTACACGCAGGTACGGCACTCCCGGAATTCTCGGCCCTGGCGGACGTGACGACGCGATTTCCACCGGGCCTCCTTCGGCATTCTCCGTCGTGGAAACGCGTCTCCGACGTAGGTTTGTAGCGGGTGATCGGCGCAAGTGGGTTGTCATCTCCACGCCGGTGAGCGCCGCGGTCCCTTTCGATTGTGTTCCGTGATCTACTTCCGCTACCCGAGAGGACGAAGATCCATGGTGACTATTCGGAACTACCGACGTACTGCCCTCATCGTGACTGTTTTCTCAGCGGCGGGGCTGGCCGTTGTCTCGGCCGCTGCTCCCGCGCTCGCCGACAACACAGTCGACATCAGCGGCGTGGGTCCCGCCAACGTGGGGGTCGACTACAGTTGCGATGCCTCGGCCGGAGTGGCCGGCATCAAGGCGATGGTTGGCGATCCCAATGCGGACAGGCCGTCGGCTACCGGCGCGCAGAACACCGTCATATGCGACGGAGCCCGACATACCGCTGTGGTCCTCATGGTCGGAGCCGATGGGGAGGACGCGTCGCTGTCGGCGGGGCAGACAGTGCAGGTGCGGGTCGCGTTGGTCGATCGCAACGACGTTGTCGTTTCCGGCAAGGCAAACGTGTTCACCCTGGGATAGTGCCCACACCGTGATTGCGTTCGGCGGCGTTCACCGACAGCCGGGTGCGCGCCGCCGTCGCGGGCGGAGCTCGTCGCCGATGATCTTCTAGGTTCCACCGCGCGCAGCGTCGAAGGTTGAGACTCTCGCTAGCGACACCGCAATTCGGCACTTCGTCCACGTCTTGACATCGGTTGCCGCAACGGTGTGCGTCACTCGCGCAGCGGCCGCAACGAGAACCGGTCGTAGTGCAACCCCGGCGTCCTGCCCGCCGCGAGCTGGGTCAGCTCGTGCTCGATCCGCTGCCATTCCTGGGCCGCGACACCCTCCGTCATGTATCCGGTGGCGTCGCATTCCACGCCGTCGCGTGGGTGCTGATCGACGATGTAGGCCTCCACGCCCAGGTCGGCGAGACTCTGCCGGTTCAGCACGCGGCCGATCGGCACGCCATAGTGGACGCCGCGCTCGCTGATCTGTGGCGCGCGCCGGTAGTCGACGAAGTTCCACCCGCCGTGCTCCACGAGCACGCCATCGACATTGACGACCCGTGAGTCGTTGCGTGCGGACGGGAAGACCAGGCCCTGATAGCCGCGCTTGCGCAGTACATGTCCGACCGCGGCGTGGAACATCTCGCCGCCCAGTTCGGGAAAGATCATGGCGCTCATCACCGAAATGAAGTCCACCGTGGACTCATGGCGGGTGCCGGCAAACTGTGCTCGCGCATTCATCGGTTCGGTTTCCACCAGCTCGGTGCAGAAGAACTCGCGGTGCGCTTCAAGCCGCAGGTCCAGGCAGTCCGGCACGGTGACTTCGCGGATTGTCAGTTCGCATAACCCGGGAAAATCCACGAATTCCTGCGCATCCTGCGTTTCCCGCACCGAGGCATGCGCGCGCATGGGAATGACCGACAGGAATGGTCGTCCGCTGTCGAGCAAACGCTCGGCCGAGTCGCGGTACCGCAGGTCCGGGGACTCCGCCACAAACCCCCGGAGGGACTCGACGAACCGGTCCGCGCCAGGATGGCTACTGGTGTCGAACACCGACGGGAACACGCCGCCGCTGAGCCGCCCGCTCCAATAGGTCATCAGCTCGTAGCACATGGTCCCGTCGTCGTGACCGGATGCGTCCCCGCACACCGAGTGGTAGCGGCTGACCGGTAGATCCGGTCCTCCCGCGAAGCGTCTCCGGCGGCCTTTCTCCACCTCATAGAAGCCGGTGCTGGTGATCACGTTGCCGACACCGAGGTTGCGGTGGGCGCCGACCTGGTTCTCGAACTCGGGAAAACACCTGGCGAACACTCTATGAAAGTGTTCATCGCCCAGCGCCGGATTCAGCTGCTTCACGTGTCCGGTGAACTCACCCCGCACGGTTGACTCCTCCCTGTCACCCGGGATTCGTCGTCCTCGCCCGACCCGTTACACGCTGGGTGCCCCGCACAGTGGTAGGCCGATCACGATGTGCCGCTGCCCGATACGACGGTTGCTGCGCGTCCGTCGCAGCGGCTATGAAGTGACGTTCGCTCGGCTCCCAACAGCGGGCGCGATCCCATCGGTCCAGGTGCTGCAGGTGGCACGAATCTCTGGGCCGACCGCTGATGACCGCCGCCTATGTCGGCAGTGTAGGGACCGGTCTCACCGACGCGATGCTGCGCGCCTTTTGGCGAAACTTCCACCACTACAGAGCAAAACGCACACCGTCGAAGTGGACGTCAAAGACGCCATCTGGGTCGAGCCCCGACTCGTGGGCGATGTGTCCTTCACCTAATGGACCAGCGACGGCGGCGTCCGGCACCCATCCTGGCGGGCTCTGCGGCCCCGACCAGACATCGCACGAAGTCGTACGGGAGCGCCGTCGGCATGACGGCGACCGCCTCACATGCCCTGCGCCAGTTGCGTCACCGAGGCTGGGTCACCGCATCCAAAAGCGGCCGAATCGTGCGCTACCGCCTCGCCGACGAAACGATTCACCAACTCTTGCACTGGCTCGGCGCCACCCATGCCTCCGCGCCCCGCTCGGTCTGAGGCTGCGGGTTACCCGCCGGACGGTAATCGTGGCCCTCGGGGAACTCGAGTGTCGGAGTGGACGACAATCTGCACGTGGAGTGCGAAGTTTGCCGGACAGCACTGTCTGCTCGGATCGACGGTGAGCCCGAAGCCGTCCCCTCGGCGCGGGTGAACGAGCACCTGGAGCAGTGTCGGGAGTGCTGTTCCTGGTATGTCACGGCCGTGGAGGTCTCGAAGCTCGTGCGCGGCAGCCGATCGCACGCGCCCGACCTCACCGACGCGATCTTCGCCGCAGCCGAACTGCAACGGCCGAGGCGATCGGTCTGCTCGACACTGCGCGGCATCGTCCCGAACTCCCGTGCCGAGTTGACACGACTGTTGCTGGGTTTGCTCGGCGCCGCGCAGGTCGGCCTCGCACTGGCCCAAATCGCAGGCCTCGACTTCGGGATGAGCCACCACGGTGTCGAGATGACCCGCCACCTACTCAACGAAAGCACCGCGTGGAACCTGGCCATCGGAGTCGGACTGGTCGTCTGCGCGATACGTCCGTCGGCCACCGCAGGCGTGCTGCCCGTGCTCGCGTCGGTCGTCGCAGTACTCAGCGCCTTCGTAGTCGCCGACCTGCATGCCGGCATGGTGCCGCTGCCGCGTGTCGCATCGCATGGCGTATTGGTCGTCGCGCTGGCGCTGGTCACCATCGTTCACCGCACGCGACAACCTCACACTTCTCCCCCGGTCGGCGACCGCGCACCCACCGAATTCGTCCTGCCCGCAGGTGCCCGATTGGGCAAGCGCGCAGATCATCTCCGCTCGACCCAAGATCCCGCCGCATAGTAAGAGGGACTCACATGACCATCGAGCTCGACTCGACAATCCTGACACCCAACCGGATCTCGCTGGCGGTCACCGGGATGAGCTGCGCCGCGTGCGCGAGCCGGGTGGAGCGCAGGCTGAACAAAGTCGACGGTGTCACCGCGTCGGTGAACTATGCGACCGGAGTCGCCACCATTGATGCCGCCGACGATGTCACCGCCGAAGACCTTTGCGCAGAAGTCGACGCCGCGGGATACGGCGCGTCGCCCATCACCGAGCACGCCGAGGCGATCAGCGCAGCCCCCGAGGATGCCGAGGTCAAAGACCTCCTGCGGCGCCTGGTGGTCGCACTGTTGGCGTTCTTTCCGCTGGCCGACCTGTCGGTGATGTTCGCGACTCTGCCCACCACCAGGATTCCCGGCTGGCAGTTGATCCTCACCGCGCTGGCGCTGCCCGTGGTGCTGTGGTCCGCCGCGCCGTTCCACCGCCGCGCGTTGGCGGGCGCGAAAGTCGGCGCAGCGAGTATGGACACCCTCGTCTCGGTCGGCGTCCTCACCGCCACCTTGTGGTCACTGGACACGATGTATCTGCACCCATCCCGGACCGGAACCGCGCCGAAAGGAGTGTGGGCCGCGATCTGGGCCAGTGACGCCATTTATCTCGAAGTCGCGGCGGGCGTCACCTCGTTCGTCCTCGCGGGGCGATACTTCGAGGCCAAGGCCAAGCGCGCGACGGGCAGCGCGTTGCGGGCGCTGGCCGCCCTCGGCGCCCGCGAGGTCACCGTGCTGACCCGCGACGATCACGAAATGCGCATTCCGATCGGCGAACTCGTCGAGGGGCAGCGGTTCGTGGTCCGTCCGGGCGAGACGATCGCCACTGATGGACTCGTGGTATCGGGCGAGTCCAGCATCGACGCCTCGGCCATGACCGGCGAATCGCTCCCGGTCGACATCGCGCCGGGTATGGCGGTGATCGGCGGTACCACCGCGCTGACCGGACGGCTGATCGTCGAGGCCGCCGCGGTAGGTGCCGACACCAAACTCTCGGGCATGATCCGGCTCGTCGAGCAGGCGCAGACCGGCAAGGCGCGCATGCAGCGCGTGGCCGATCGCGTGTCATCGGTCTTCGTGCCGTGCGTTTTCCTGCTCGCAGGCGCGACCTTCGGCGTGTGGTGGATGACCGGAAGCGGAGGCGAGCGTGCGGCCGCGGCAGCGCTGGCGGTGTTGGTCGTCGCCTGTCCGTGCGCGCTGGGTCTGGCCATACCCACCGCTCTGCTTGTGGCATCCGGCCGTGGTGCGCAACTGGGCATCTTCATCAAGGGCCATCAAGCGCTGGAAGCGACCCGTGACGTCGACACGGTAGTGCTGGACAAAACCGGCACCCTCACCCACGGGGTGATGAAGGTCGTCGCCGTAACCGTCGAGGGCGCACTCACCGACACCGAGGTGCTGCGGTTCGCCGGGGCCGTGGAATCGGCCTCCGAACATGCGGTCGCGGCTGCGATCACGCGGCACGCACGACAGGCGCACGACACCTTGCCCACGGTCGAATCGTTCGAGGCACTCCCGGGATTGGGTGCACGCGGCACCGTCGAAGGTGCACAAGTGCGCGTGGGAAGGCTCCGGCTCTTTCATCAACAACGCATCGACGTGCCCCCGGCCCTGCTACGGGAGCTCCGCCGCCAAGAACGAGTCGGTCGCACTGTGGTGCTGGTCGGGGTGGACAGGGTCGCAGTCGCGCTCCTCGCGGTGGCCGACACAGTGAAAGACAGCGCGGCTCCCGCTGTAGCCCGACTGCATCGACTCGGCCTGCGCGTGTGCATGTTCACCGGCGACAACGCGTACGTCGCGCAGTCCGTCGCCGACGAAATCGGCATCGACGAGGTGGTGGCCGAACTACTGCCCGAGGGCAAGGTCGAGCTGATCGCGCAGATGCAGGAGCACGGACATCGAGTCGCCATGATCGGCGACGGCATCAATGACGGCGCGGCGTTGGCCACCGCCGACCTCGGCATGGCGATCGGCGCGGGCACCGATGTCGCGATCGCCGCCGCCGACGTCATCCTGGTGCGCGAAGACCTCGCCGCGGCCACCGACGCGATCGAGCTCGCGCACGCGACTTTGCGCACCATCAAAGGGAACCTGGTGTGGGCCTTCGGCTACAACATCGTCGCCATACCGGTCGCCGCGCTGGGTTTGCTGAACCCCCTGATCGCGGGTGCGGCGATGGCATTCTCGTCGTTCTTCGTGGTCTCCAACAGCCTGCGCCTGCGTCGAGCACGTCTGGGCGGCTGATCGGTGCCCGGCGTCACCGACGGCTGCGGGCCAGCTGCTCCAGCATCGCGTTGTACGCGGCGAGATCGGAATCGCCGTACTCGTCGTCCTTGCGGTCGGTGCGCACCGCGGTGCGCCGATCCTGGGCCGTCCACTGCGTCAGCAACGCGCCCACCACCAGCAGAATCGGGACCTCGCCGGAAACCCAGGCGATGCCACCCCCGACGTGCTGATCGGCCAGCGGATCGATCGCCCACGGCAACTGGAGATTGTCGTAGAACCGCTGGCCGACAACGGTATTCATCGACATGATCGCGATGCCGAAAAACGCGTGGAACGGCATCACCGCGAACAACATCCCCAGCCGTCCCAGATGAGGCAACCTGCGCGGAGCCGGGTCTATGCCGATGATGCCCCAGTAGAACAAGTATCCGACGATCAAAAAATGGACGTTCATCAGGACGTGGCCCCAGTGGTAGCGGATCAGGTTCTCGAACAGTGTCGTGAAATACAACCCGTACAACGAGACCACGAACAGCGCGATCGCTGTGCCGGGGTAAGCCAGGACAGCGGTCGGCTTGGCATGCAACAGTGCCAGCACCCATTCGCGCGGCCCATGCACCGCGGACCGTGCGCCCGAGGGTAAAGCCCGCAGCAACAGCGTCACCGGCGCGCCGAGCACAAGAAGTACCGGGACGAACATATTCAGGGCCATATGAGTGATCATGTGCACGCTGAACATCGCGAGACCATAGGTACCGATGCCCGAGGACGTGGCGATCAGTAGAGCCAGACAACCACCCATCCACGACAGAGTGCGCCATCGTGACCACCGGTCTCCACGGCGACGCAGCCGCAGCACGCCGAGGACGTACGCCACCACTCCGACCAACGCCGCCGTCCCGAGCACGAAATCGAAGCGCCACGACACCAGCAGCCGCCACAAAGTGGGCCGATCCGTCAGTTCGAAACCGAGGAACACCTCCTGCGCTGTGAACGACCGGTCGGCGAACGCGGGCGCCGGTTGCACCGACATCGCCACCAGCACGCTCAGTATCAGTGCGGAAAGTGCTGCGCTCCAGGCGAATACCCACACGTTCTCGCCATTCGGCACCCGAGTGCGGTAAGAGCGCCACAGCGTCCACCCCGACGCGACCAGCCCCACCGCTGCGAACAGGGCCAACCTGCCGTACCCCGTCGTGAAGACACACGACCACGGCAACAACACGAGCACGAGCACCAGCCCGCTCACCACCGCGGTCACTGTGCACAGGGCCCCGATGACAACGGCGCGCCGAGCTGTGACCGCTGTGTCCGAACCACCACGCCGCAGCTGCTCGGCCACGCACCAGAACAACCCCGGCCCCACCGACACCGCGAGCTGGAAAAGGATCATCGCGCCGGTGCCGTAATCGTGGTTCGGTCCTTCGCCCGCGTTGCCGACCAACGCGGGCGGTAGCACGGCCACGGCCGCAGGCAACGTCAGTAGGGCGACCCCGATCCAGGACAATGTCAGCCGCGCGCCGAGACTCACCGCGGCGGCCAGCACCGCGACGACAACCCATGCCTTGGGTTTCTCGCTCGCCTCCAGCAGTGCCCCGAGCGCGCCGGTGCGCACCAGACCCGACAGGCTCAACCCACCCGAATTGGCCGCTGTGACCGGTATCAACGCCAGCGCCGAGACGAACCAGACCAAACCGGCGCGCTCGGCCAGCCGCAAGCCCGCATAGCCGTCGACCAGAATCCGGCCCTGCGTGGAGACTCGCGTACAGCACACCGCGTAGACCAGAGAGCCGAGTGTCACCGCGCCCGCGAGCGCGGCCACCGTCCGCAACATCGCGTAGCCCAACGCGGACGCAAGCCCGGGATAAGCCGTTCCGGCCGCGCGGTAGGGAATCTCGCCCATCGCCAGCACGGCGCCGGTGACCAGCGCCAGCGACACCACCACCGCGACGATGCGAACACAACGGACATCCCAGCGATTCACGTCCACCGTCGATCCACCCGACCTCCAACCAGAAACTACTGCCTCCAGAAGAGACAGCTCGCGCATAGTGGTCGGATCGTGCGGACGGGAAGTTCCCGACGTCAGTGAACCAGAAGCCACTGCACCGCCGACGGCTTCTCCGATCGGTTGGACCGGCGGCCCCCGATCCGCCCCCGGCGGAACCGATCCCGTACGCCACCCGACTATCTGACCTCGAGGCCGCTCACGGGCGGCGTGGCGTGGCTGGGAGGACGGCAGTGCAGACACACCCCGCGGTAGGACGGGACCGGCTGACGACAGCCTCGGTGACAGGCGTACTGACAGCGGCCATGGCCTTCTCCATGCTCCAGTTGTTCATCCTCGGCGCGCTGGGTCCTCGCCTCGTTCCGGATCTCGGCATGTCCACCACCGCATTGGGATTGACCACCACCGTCGGTTTCGGGACAGCTGCGCTGCTGTCACCGCTGGCCGGTAGAGCGGTGGATCTGCTGGGGCCACGACGATGCCTGATCACACTGCTGCTGACCGTCACGGTCGCCCTCGGCGTCATCGCCGCCGCACCGGCCTACGCCGCTCTCCTCGCCGCGGTGGCACTGGGCGGCGTGCCGCAGGCGCTGGCCAACCCCGCAACGAACAAGGCGATCCTGGCGGCGATCCCGCCGGCCGATCGCGCAGGTGTGACCGGCGCCAAACAGTCTGGTGTTCAGCTCGGCGCGATTGCCGCCGGATTGCCGCTCACCGCGCTGGCCGCTTCGGCGGGCTGGCGTACCGCGGTGTGGACGGCAGCGGGTATCGCGCTGCTGGTCGTGCTGTGGGTGTGGCGTTCCCTGCCGGCCGACCCGTCGCGGCAGCACCACGGCACGTCCAGTTCGACCATCGGTAAGCCGGAACAACGCGGGACCGATGGCATTGTGTACTGGCTGGCCGTGTATTCCCTGTTTCTGGGGGCCGCCATGGCGTCGATCAACACCTACCTGGCGCTGTTCGGTGAACGACGGCTCGGGCTCGGCGCCGCGGCAGCGGGGACCCTCGTGGCCGTGCTCGGCGTAGCGGGCATCGCAGGCCGCATCGGCTGGGCCCGTGTGGCGGGGAACCCGCGCGCGGCCGTCGTCCTGCCGGCCGGCTTGGCGTTCGGATCCGGGATCGCGGCGCTGCTGCTGGCCGCTTCCGCGCTGATGACCGGGGTCGTGTGGCTCGCGGTGATCGCCATAGGCATCTTCGGTATGGCGGGTAACGCGGTGTCCATGGTGCTGGTGATTCAGCGCTCGGTCCCTGGACGAGCCGGACGCAACTCAGCGTTGGTGTCGGCGGGGTTCTTCGCCGGGTTCGCGGTAGGGCCACCGCTTTTCGGTGCCGTAGTGCCATCGATCGGATACAGCAACAGCTGGCTGATCGTCGCGGCGGAATTCGCGGTCGCGGCGGCGGTCGCGGCGCTGTGGGCAGTGCGCGATCGAGCGCCCCGCGTCGAGGTGCAGGCGTGACGACTATGCACGACACCCGCCACGGAAGACCTGAAGCTACTCGGCCACAAACTATTTCACGAGATTCCTCACAACAGCTGCATACGGCGGAATCGCGTGGGGGCGCACCGTGGTGACGGATTGGGCAGGCGCGGCATTCGAAGCCGTCATGGACCGCGTATCGAGCACACACGCCGCCGTCGGCACACGGTTTCCGCTCTACGCCGACAGTACCTCCGGCGAATGGACAACCACCTCCCGCGGATCCTGGACCGGCGGCTTCTGGGCCGGCCTGCTCTGGCTGCGTGCATTGGCAAGCGGTCGGCACGAGCATCGCAGCGCCGCCGCGGAAACGACACAACGCCTGGCCGGCTGGGTGACGTCGGACACCTCCACGCGCGGGTTGATCCTCTGGTACGGAACGGCTCTGGCAGCCGGGCGCGGTGGAGACGCAAGCGCATCGGCGCTCCGCGAGGGCGCCGCACGCCATTGCCGTTCCGACTTCGATCATGGTCTCGGGGTACTGCCATGGGGTTCGGTGTTCGGTGGCCCACGCCTCCTCGCTCGGGTGGACGGAATTCCGGGCCTGGTACCGCTGCTGGCCACGGACATGGACCCACGCGGCCCGGACATCGCCCGCGAACATCTCGCCACACACTTGAGCCTCTGGCGGACAACGCCGATCGGCACGCCGGCATGGGTCTGGTCGGAGGGCACGTGGCTGCCCTCGCCGCAACCGCAGCGCGGGTGGAGCCGAGGCCGGGCCTGGCTCCTGCTCGCGCTGGCCGACGCCTGCCGGTACTTGTCCCCAGAATTCCTCGTCGATGCCTGCGCGCTCCTCGGCGCCGACCAACCACTGGTGCCCAGGGCCGAAAACCGCCCCGACGCGCCCCCGGACACCTCGGCCGCCGCGATCGAGGCAGTTGCGCTCCTGAAACTTGCTGCTGCACAATCACACACAGCACAATCTTCGGCGATGCGTTTGCGAGCCACCGAGATCACCCGACGGCTGGTCACCGACTTCCTGAGTGGTCCCGGCACCCAGCAACCCGGGGGCAGGCTGGGTGGCGGATGTTATGACTTCGGCCGCGGGCTTGCCACCAGCCATGAGCTGATCTGGGGCAATTTCTTCTTCGCCTCGGCTCTGGCCATGCAGACCGGGTTGGTCGCTCCCTTCGACACCTGACGCGGCCTCAGCGCAGTATCGACCTGGCCACAGAGGTGATGTGCAGTTCGTCCGGGCCATCCAGCAAGCGCGCCATCCGCCCCATCCGCAGCAGTCCCGGCAGTGCGGTATCCGGTCCCAGCCCAGCAGCCCCGTACACCTGGATCGCGGAATCGGCCACTTGTTGCAGTGTCCGCGCCGCGGCCACCTTCGCCAAACCGGACTCCACGCGAGCGTCATGACCCGCGTCGAGGAGCGCGGCCGCCTTGTGCACCAGCGGCCGGGTGCTCCGGATGGCCAGCAGTGACTCGAAAACATGCTGCTGCACCAGCTGGCGCTGCGCCAGCGTTCCCGACGACTGACTGCGCGTGCGAGCTCGCTCGCACATCAGGTCATAGGCCCGCTGCGCCTGGCCGAGCCAACGCAGACAGCGCAACGTCCGGCCCAGTTGCAGTCGCTGCCGCGCGATCGGCAACGCACCTCCCCGCTCGCCGATGAGATGGTCTTTCGGCAGCCGGACCTCGTCCAAGACGATCTCCCACTGCCCACCCACACCGAGGACGGGAAGTTCACGCACGAGCCGGAAGCCCGGAGTGTCCGTCGGCACCAGCAGCAACGACAATCCATCCCGATCCGAAGCCCGCCCGTCGGTGCGAGCCAGAACAGTGATCACATCGGCGTCCTGGGCGTCGCTGACGAACCATTTGCGACCGGACAGGACCCACGAACCGTCCGGCGCCTCCGTCGCTCGGGTGGCCGTCAACGTCGGATCGGTGCCCGGTGCGTCGGGTTCGGTCATCGCGTACGCGGCACGCATCTCCCCGGAAACCAGTCGCTTCAGGTAGCTCTCCCGAACGCGGTCACCGGCATGACGCTGCAACATCCGCACATCCAGCAGCGAGGCCGAGCCGAGTACCGCGGGCCCGTGATCACTGGCGCCCTCGGCCTCGGCCAAGCACACATACTCGCCGAACGGAAGTCCCTGACCACCCAGATCCCTCGGCAGCGGCAACGCCCACAGCCCGGCCGCCCGCGCGGCATCGGTCAACTGCGAACGCACTGCCGCAGCGCCGGCGCCACCTGCGTCCAGCAGAACCTCCTGCGGCATCACTCGTTCTGCCACAAATGCTTCCACACGCTCACGCAGCGAGGTGCCGTCGACCCCGCCGGCGGACATACGGGTGTAAGAGGCAAACGGGTCCATGGCTTCTCCTGGTCTGCCGGGAACTCGACGTCCCCGCGCTGCGACTGCTGTTGTCCGCGGGAGTGGTCGGCGGCGATCGCCACCGAGTTCCCGCGGCGGTCACTCTGTTCGAGAAGGAGAGCCATGACACTCGGCGCTACGCGGACCTCCGACAACCAACTGACGGCGAAACCATTGCAGGGGGTGCAGCTCGAGACCGGTGGACCGCCGGGTCCGGTCTCGATCGCGGCGCAGCACCTGCGGCTGCTGGGCGCTGAACCTTCCACAGGCGAGCATGACGCGCTGACTCTCACCGATGCCGACGGCGCGACGGTCCAGACCCGCTTGTCTTGGGGCAGGCCGGACAGTGAGGTATGCGACGAGGCGACCATGCAGGCCGCCGCAGGACTGATGCTCGTGCACGGACGTCGCGACGGCTCACCCCGCGGACTGGCCGTGGACTACGTCTCGACCGCCTCCGGTGTACTCGCCGTCCAAGGCCTGTTGGCCGCGCTCATCGGCCGCGCGAGGGGCACTTCGGTCACCTCGGCGGACGTCTCCCTCGACCGCGTGGCGCTGCTGACCGTCTCGCAGTACCTCGCCGCGGCGTGCGCCGAGGACGACGAAGCCAGCCCACTGGCACCCGGTGGGCCACCATTCACCACTGCCGACGGCGTTCGATTCGAACTCGAAGCACTGGACGTCGCGGTGTGGGCCGAATTCTGGCAGGCCATGCGAGCACCCATGCAAGCGGCGCGAAAAGGATGGCGGCCCTTCCAGTTCCGCTATGCCACCGCCTGCGCTCCGATCCCCGACGAGTTGCATCACACCACGCTGGGCAGCACGTGGGCGCAGGTACAGGCCGCCGCGGCCGAATCCGGCGCCGACGTCTGCCGATTACACACCCTCGCCGAACGCTCGACGGAACTGCACGACGGCGGAGAATCGACGCTGCCATGGGAACTGGCCCCACACCCGGGGATCCCTGCGGCGCTACCGGCACGCGGCCGATGTAGCGGCGAGCGTCCTCTCGCGGGCTTCACCGTGCTCGAGGCAGGGCGTCGAGTTCAGGCTCCACTCGCCGCGCACCTCCTCGGACTGCTCGGCGCGACCGTCGTGCGAATCGAACCGCCAGGCGGTGACCCGCTACGTGGCATGCCACCCACCTGCTCGGACATCTCCGCACGCTGGCTGGCCCTCAATCGGGGCAAGGACGCGGTCGAAATCGACATCAAGTCCCCCTCCGACCGACGACGGTTGCTCGAACTGGCAGCAGACGCCGACGTCTTCCTCCACAACTGGGCGCCCGGCAAAGCCGAGCAACTCGGACTCGACGCCCACACACTATCGGCCGCCAACCCCGGCCTTATCTACGCCTACACCAGCGGCTGGGCAGAGCGGCTCCCCGGCGCACCCATGGGCACCGACTTCATGGTGCAAGCCCGCACCGCTGTCGGAGAGGCCGCGCGCCCAGCCGACGAACCACCGATACCGTCACCGATGACCCTGCTCGACGTGCTGGGCGGCATGCTGGGCGCCGAAGCGATCCTTGCCGGACTGCTCACCCGCGAACGCACCGGCCGTGGCGTCCGCGTGGAATCCTCACTCCTCGCCGCCGCCCAGCTGCTCACCACACCGGCTCTGCACCGGGCGCGCGACGGTCATCCCCTACGCCGACCCGCCGGATTCCGTCGCCCCTTGCCGACCGGTGACGGGCTCCTCGCACCCGCTGACGAACACGCAGCCGCCGCAGCTGACATCGCGGCACAGGTACGTGCGCTGTCCACCGACGACGCTCGCGCGATGCTTCACGGCCGAGGCATCATCACCACCCCCGTAACGACCGATCTGACAACCCTTCCCACCGATACCCGCTTCGCAGGCGCCATGACACGGGACGACCACGGCGCCGTCGCCGTGTCGTCGCCTTGGAGGTTCCGATGAGCGTGGCACTACACGATCTGGTCCCCCGCAAGCTACGCAGGACCTGGGCGGCTGACGGCAGCTACCCCGACCTGGACCTGTATTCGCTGTTCCGGGCACGCCGCTGCCAGCACCCGCACCGAACGGCGCTGGCGGACAACGAGGGCGAGGTGACCTACGCGCAATTGGACACCTTGGCCCGGCAGCTGGCCACCGGTCTGGCCGCCCGAGGCGTCCATGCCGGCGATGTCGTCGGCGTCCAGCTGCCGAACTGCCGCGCCGCCGTGATCACAGACCTCGCTTTGGGCGCACTGGGCGCGGTCGCCCTACCGTTCCCCGCCGGTCGCGGCATGCGCGAGGCCGAGTCGCTGCTGCGAAGATCGGAAGCCGTCGGTGTCCTGGCCGCCACCCAGTTCCGTGGACACACCCACGCCGCAGATCTCGCGCAATTGCTCGGCCGATCGCCGACATTGCGTTTCGTCGTCGCCGTCGGCACCGATTCCGCGCCGGAGGGCTGTGATCCTTTTGCGGAGCTGTTCACCGGCGACGACTACGACTTCGTCCCGGCTCGTCCTGATCCGGACGCAGCCGCTCGTATCCTGGTGTCCTCCGGGTCGGAGTCGGAACCGAAAATGGTCGCCTACTCCCACAACGCGCTGGCAGGCGGCCGCGGCAACTTCATGGCATCGCTGTTGACCGACGACCGACCGCCCCGCAGCCTGTTTCTCGTACCGCTCGCCACGGCATTCGGCAGCAACGGCACAGCGGTGACGCTGGCCCGCCACGGCGGCGCCCTGATTCTGCTGGATCACTTCTCGCCGGTGGAGGCGTTGGCGGCGATCGAACGGCATCGTCCCACGCATGTGCTCGGCGTCCCCACCATGATCCGGATGATGCTCGAAAACGGTGCCGCCGAGACCGACACCTCCGCACTGACGGCACTGGTGCTCGGTGGTTCGCAACTCGACGCCACCACCGCTCGGGAGGCGCAACGTGCTTTCGGATGCACAGTGGTGAACCTCTACGGGTCGGCCGACGGCGTCAACTGCCACACGGACATCGATGAAATTCATTCCCAGGATGGAATTTCGGGAGTCCTGGTCGGGCGGCCCGACCCGCGCGTGGCACAGATCCGCATCGACCGGGTCGACACCGGCCGGATCGCGGCGCCGGGTGAAACCGGAGAAATAGTCGCCCGCGGTCCGATGACACCACTGTGCTACGTCGCTGACCCCCGGTTGGACTCGCGCTACCGCACGAGCGACGGCTGGGTACGCACCGGTGACCTCGGCGTACTCGACCCCGCAGGCCGCCTGCACGTGGTCGGACGGCTCAAGGAGATCGTCATCCGCGGTGGCGCGAACATCAGTCCCGCCGAAGTCGAACGCATGCTGGCCACGCATCCCGATGTCCGCGATGTGGCGTGCATCGGCGTTCCCCACGACGTGCTCGGTGAACGACTCGCCGCCTGCGTCGTGCCACGGCCGGGCAGCGTGGTCGACCTGGAAGGGTTGTGTGCTCACTTGGCGGCCAACGGCATGGAGCGCGGCAAACACCCCGAATCGCTCCTGCTGCTCGATGCCCTGCCCTTGACCCCGGCGGGCAAGCCCGATCGAGCGGCACTGCAAATTCGGTTGACGACGGCCCGTCACTGAAAAGTATTGCGGGGCAGCCGTTTTCCACGGCTGCCCCGCTTCCTCCCGGCCCGTTCTATCAGGCCACGGAGAACGCCTTCTTCAGCGTGGTCGCGGCATTCCGATAGACAGACAGCAGGTCCTCGCCCTGCTCGGGATAGTTCACAATCGACACCTGTGCGACACCCGAGTCCGGCAGCACGGTGCCGGTGGACATGTGCGCGTTGTCGAGCACGAACCGCGGCTTCTTCGCCGTCATTTCCGCCAGCTCACCGGGCGTGACGGCTTCAGGACCATAGGTGCCCACAATCTGCGCACCGGCCAGGTCGGCCGCCCACGTCGAGAACACCTGGGCGATGACGGTCGGCTGCTTCCCGCCCGGCCATGCCGAGCGAACGTCCCCGCTGAGCTTGTCGTACTCGCTGCTGAACGTCGCGGTCCACGCCCGCGCCGCCTCGGTGGTGCCGAAACGCCGGCCCAGCGCCTGCACTTGGGCTTTCACCTTGTCCGCGGAGTTGTCCAGATCGACTTCGATCAATTCGGCTCTCGATCCCGCAGCTTCCTTGATTTTGGCCGCGAACGGCTCGAACGGCGCGTAGAGCACGAAATCCGCCTCCGCCACCGCGGTCAGATCAGACGGCTTGGGATCGTAGTCCGGAGCATGACGAACCGATGGCGGAACGATGACTTTCACGTCCTCGGCGCCCGCCGCTTCGGCGAACGCCGCCTCCCAGGTCGTGGTCGCCACGACCACCGGATGAGCGTGGCCATGGTGGTCGTGTTGCTCGCCTCCAGAGCTGGAACAGCCGCCCAGCAACACGATTGCCGCGACCGCGCTCGTCGTCAGGCTCGAACCGGTGGTCAATGGTCGAAAGCGTGCCATGAGAGTGTTCTCCGTTCAGGAATCAGATGAGCCGCGAAAGCAACTGCGCCCGCGGTAAGGACCAGCACCGGCCCAGGAGGAAGGTCGAAGGCCAGCGCCAGAAGGAATCCGACGAGATTCACGGCAACGCCGATACCGACACTCCAGACGATGATCGAAATCAGCGAGCGGCCCAACCGCCGCGCAGCCAGCGCCGGCAGCAATGTGAGCGCATCCACGAGAAGCGCACCGGTCAGCCGGATCGCTCCGGCCACCGCAACCGCGATCAGCACCAGCAGAATCAGCGTGAGCCGCCCCACCGCCACACCGGAAACCAACGCCAGCTCGCGATCGTGCAACAGCAGCGCCAGATCACGTCTTCGCCACCAGAACAGCACCGGCACTACCACCGCGAGCACCGCCAACACGACGACGTCCTGGACCCGGACGGCGAGAATCGAACCCCACAGCAGCGAAAACGCCGCCGATGCGTTCACTCCGGCCATCGCCAGCACCAGCAACGCCGCCGCGACGGCCAGACTCATCAGCAACCCCATCGCACCGGAGAGCGTTTCCGGCGTGCGGGCTAAGGGACTGATCCCAGCCCCGGCGACCGCGCACGCGAGCAGGCCGCACAACGCCGGATCCCATCCGGTCAGCATGCCGACAGCAGCACCCAGCAGCGCGACGTGCATCATCGCGAACCGAACCGGGATGATGTCCAGTCCCACGATGGCGACGCCGACCACCGGCAGCCCGACCGAGCCCACCAACAGCGCCACACCGGCACGCTGCACCGACCCCATTCCGAGTAGATCGAACACCTGCGCGGGCCCGTTCACGACAATTCCCGCAGTCGGCCCGCGGCCATCTCCAGGACTCGGTCGCAACGTCGCGCCATGGCGCGGTCATGGGTGACCACGATGAGGGTGACAGGTAGCTCGGTAAGTACATCGGCGGCCTCTTCTTGGCCCGCGAAATCCAGTGCGGCCGTTGGTTCGTCGGCCAGAACGACGCTCGCACCGGCTGCCACGCACCCTGCCGCGCGGGCCAGGTGCATACGCTGCAGTTGCCCGCCCGAGAGCGTGTCGAGTGGTCGGCCGAGGAACTCGCCTACGCCCAGCCGCGTCGCCATCGCCTGTGCGTGCCCGGCGTCTCCGCTACTGGCCAAGAGCTCACCGGCCAGCAGCGGGAATCGGCCCGCCGCGGGCCGCTGGGGAATCCACCCGCACACCCGCCGCCGCCACAGGTAGTCCGCCGATGTGCGGCCACCGCGGCCTCCGACGGAGATCTCGCCCCGCACAGCCGTGTGCAGGCCGATCACCGCGCGCAGCAGCGTCGTCTTGCCGGAGCCGTTGGTGCCGGTCAATGCGACCCGTTGACCGGCCGGTATGTCTAGGTCGACAGCACTGACCACGTCGACACGTCCGTGCCGGCACGACACTCCCCGCAAGCGCAGGTTCAGCCCTGCCATCATCCCACCTCCTTTCGGGCCGTCACCCGCACGCCGACCGGTGTGCCCGGAAGTAGTCGCACCACCACGCCCATTGGTTCCGCGACATGATCACCGTCGTTGGCGGACCCATCGATTCCTCGCACCACCGAGACAAGGGTTTCGCGAGCGCGGGCCACCCGGGAACGGATCGTGCCGACCGGACAGCCCACCGTCTGCGCCGCCTCGGCGTAAGACATACCCAAGACTTGGGTCAAGACGAACGCCTCGCGCCGCTCTTGCGGCAGACTGCACAGCAGGTCGTTCAACGCCACCTCTTCGGCGAAATCCGGTGCACGCCGATCAGGGCGCTGCTCGAGAACTTGCGACCATTCCGGCACGTGAGTAGTCCTCGGACGGGCGGCGACATTGCGGAACCGATCCACCACCACGCGGCGAGCGATCGACAGCAGCCAGGTTCGTGCGGTCGAATTCCCGGCGAACCGCGGCAGACTGCCCATGGCCCGCAAGAACGTCTCCTGGGTCAGGTCGTCAGCGGATTGGACATCGGTCAGGTGCGCGACGAAACGCCATACATCGCGCTGCGTCGAATGGATGAACTGCTCCAGAGCTTTTCGGTTGCCTGCACCAGCCGACAACGCCAGCGCGGTCAGGAGTTCGTCGGACATCCGCGGCCTCCACATCGACGCGTCCGGCACATGGGAAGGCGCTCAGCGCTTCCAAGCGCTCGGGGAGAAGGACCGTCGCCGCGGCGGGCAGCCGACAGCAGAGAAAGAGAAAACATTTGCACGATTTCTGTTCACGACACCGCCATTCGGTGGTGCGGAGAGACCGGCAGCCGGACGCGTGGTGCGCACACCGGCACAGAGGACCGACTGCCGCTGGACGGGAAGCCGGGCGTGCTCACCGGCGTCGCGGCAGGCCCTGACGGCTTGCGCACGTGCTTCGATGACACGAACGACTGCGTTCGCCCCGGAATACCGGCACCGCAGAATCGCGCCGATCGACGATCAGTCGGACAGCGTCTGCCTCTGCGGCAGCACAAGACGCGGGGTGCCCCCGATGGCGAACTCTCAGAACCGAATCGCGGCCACCGGTGGGCCACGCCGCGCCATCACATGACGCAGTACACCCTCGTGAAAAGCCTCGATGTGATGGTCGACTTCCGGCACGGTTCGGGGCTCGCTGTCGACCGACGGATGCACCAGAACCAGAAGCAGAGGCGCCAGAATCCGTGTGTACAGCGCCGCCAGGATCGCGAAGAAGGCGACTTCCCCGCGCCACAACCACACAGCGCACACCAGCGCGGCCGTGGCGTGCGCGACGAACATCGTGACAGGATCGCCCTGCGAGCCAACGGTTTCAGTCGCAGCGCCGTGCACGGTCGACATCGACGCCATGCCGAACCACACGTGCAAGACCGCCTGCATCACCGCCAGTCCACCGCCGATAGCGAGCAAGCCACGCTGACGATCGGCCAGCGCCCACGCCATCGAACCCGTCGCGGCGAACGCCACGGTCAAAGCCGACGCCGACACACTGTGCCCCGCCGAAGCCACATGCCCTACAGCCGATAACAACACCGCGATCCCCGCGAACACGACCGCACGTGCCGCCCGCGCGTTCCGGGGCGCGCGCACAGTGTTCATAGCGCCGTCCATCATGACATTCACATGCCTGAACTGTCCCGGGGGGCTTCCATCACGGCCTCGCCGCAGCACCGGGGAGACCAATCTTGCAGCGGCCGAGCATGATCTAGGACCTGCGACGAGCCACTCCTATGCCGAGGGGCGCGAGCAGGCCCAATACGCCCAGCACGATGCCGATCCCGCCGAGCCGGCGAGCGGTCGTATCGCTCGACGAGCTCGGACTGGACGCCGCCGACTGGATGTCACCATGGTTGTCGACGCCATCGGACTGCTTGGCAGCCAACGTCAGCGCAGGAGCCGGACGCTCCGGCTCGGACCCGTCGCCGTCCGTCTTCTGGTCCCAGCGCACGACCTGACCGTCCGCATAGGTTCGCACGGCGGGGATCGTCACCGTCTCGGCATCCGGCAACCCGTTCGCGAGCACGGAGAACTGCCCGAACCGACTCGGCCCGATGCCACCCCCGGCATCAGCCGTCCAGGTGACGTTGGTGACGTTGCGTCCAGCATCTTTTCGCACTACAGCTTTCCATCCCGGCACAGCTTCGGTATCCGCCGCCGTCACCCCGGGAATCTGCACCGCAACTTCGACCGTGGGGCTACCGGTGCCCGACTCGTTCGGCACCCGGAAAACCAGGACCCCCGATCCGCCGCGAGACGCATCAGGCCCAGAGACAGTGATGTGCGCGAACGCTGGAGCGGCCGGCACAGTCGCCACGAAGGCCGCGGCAGCGCCTGCCGCCGCAGCACGCACCAACCTGGAACTGTTCATCGTCGAGACCTCTCCTTCACGGTGAGAAAACGAACGCAACAGATGCTCGCCGACGACGATATGCCACGGCTGAGCCAGAGCCTCGCATCTCCGGTGAGCGCCGTCGTGGCGACGAAGGCGCAGTGCGCCACGCTCGGGCGTCGTGGAGGGTCCGGCACCCGACCACGACTTCGGACCTATCGAATGCTCAGTGAGTGTCGTTCCAGAATTGGATGCCGGCTGCGATCAACGCCGGGACGCCCACGATGACGGTGCCCGCCACCGCGCCCATGCCTGCCAATGCCGCGCCGGTGATGAGGCAACCGCCGATCGCTGCCGGAACCGCGAGCAGACCGATCGAGACGACACCCCCGGTCGCTCCGCCGACGATGCCACCGGCGACGCATCCGATGCCGCCGCCGATCGCACTACCCAGCAGGCTGCCGACAGTCGCCGCTGCCATCATCGACATGCTGAAGTTGCCGAGGGCCGCGTTGTAATTCGGATGAGACAGTGCATCGATCTCCTGCGCCGTCGCCGCGCTGATCGGGCGCGCGTCGGCGGGATCGGTGCTCGGGGTCAGTGTGACGGTATCGCCGTCGAGCTGCGCTGCGATCGGCATCGCGCTGTCGCCGTGGACGTAGGTCAACGGAAGAGTCGCGACGGACGTGCCGCTGCGATCGATGAACTGCAGATGACCATCGTCGACGGTCAACGCCCCGGCATCCATGGTGAGCACAACCGATCGGTCGACCACGTTGGCCTGGAAGTGCACCTCCGGAGTCTCCTGCGTGGGATCCGCCGTGGCAGTTCCCGCCGAGATACACAAAGCCGAGATGGCCATGGCGGCCACCGCAGCACCGTTGCGAAACATCACTGTCGTCTCACTCCCGATTTCCTTGTGGCAGCGTGGATTCGCAGCCGTCAAAAGGTCGGAGAAGTTGTCGAACCAGTTCCTGATGTGACGCACAACACATGCCGGAAGTTCGCCTTGGCAAGTCCGACGCCCCTGCTGCCAAGCCAGTGGCTCGCAGCCACCTCCTACGATGCCGATCGCTCCCGGATTCGGACGCGGATCGCGTTCGACATGTTCGTCGACGAGTACTCCCGGAACGCCGAGTCCGATCCGGTCAGCTCGAAGAACCGGTACAACTCCACGCGGCTGATCTCCGGGAACTCCCGCAGTCCCGCCGACTCCTCGTCCGCGAATACCCGCGCCGCCACGAACCCCCACCTCCAGCGCACCGACCACCCCACCAAAGCCAGGTGGCAGTTCAGCTCCATCAGAGGCAAGTAGCCGGCCGCACTTGAACTCGTCTCATGCGTCCCACGGGGTGCAGGGTGGGCGTTTCGACACTGGTTCCGGCGCGTACCGATGACCGCGTGGACGGCGTTGTTGTGGAGTTGGATCTCGAGGCCGTCTCGTTGGGGCAGGCACGGGCCGCGGTGCGGCGCCCACTCGGGCATGCCAGTGGTATCGGCGTCGAGGACGCGTCCCGGCACTGGGAGCGTCGACGGGGTCTATCGAGTCTGTGGGGTCTGTGTTCGGTTGCCGCACTACACCACTGGTTTCAACGCCGACGGGCCCCGGCGCACTGTGCGCCGGGGCCCGGGATCGAGGGGGTTTGAATATCAATTCCAATCGCCGACCCGCAGAGCCGACGTCGAACACTGCGCCCGGCACTTCCCGGGCGCGCAAGGTGTAAGTACCTGCTTCAGCGACCACCTCCCGGATCGACGAACGAGACCTGCGGTATTTCGTCATCCCCTCCGGCGGCCCGGCCGACTGCACCGGGTTCTCTTCTCCGCCGGAGGGGACGGTAGTTCTTGCTTTCCGGGCAGTTCACCTGCCTGGCCAACCAGACTCTTCATCTCCAACGACAGCAACTGTATACTTGGCTTCACAGGATGTCTACATCAGAGAGTGCAGTATTTTCGCTGCGGTACGGTGTTCTTCACGCCGGGAAAATAGTAGTGTTCAACGCCTTGACGGCAGGCAGCGGACGAATCGACTACCTACCGTTGCTGTCTCGTCTTCACCGTCCATGACCAGAGACAGATCGCGAAGCGCGAGCACCATCGAGAATCGATCGTTTACGGCATTGTCTGGTCTGCGGCCGCGGATTCTGGAGGATGCTCTGGGTTGCCCGGCAGCAGCATGCTGGGCCGGATCGGGGGTGCGGTCGGTGTGGCCGATCAGCGCGCCGCCTCCGCCGCCGTCCGCTCCGTGGTCTCGCGTCTCACCAACCACCCCAAAGCCCCACATCCCGCCAACCCTGGACCGGCGCGGCGGCGGGGCACGATCGAACTGGCGGCCTTCGCCCTGATCGTGGCCGCGGTGCTCGTGCTCGTGGTCGTCGGCAACGCCAGCGCCACCATCCTCACCGCCGCCACCGGCTTCGTCATTCGGCACCTTCCGGGCTTTCCGGGCACGCCGTTGACCACCCGACCCGACACGGCCCAGCAGGAAGGGAGTGCGTCTCTCAGTGTCGAGGAATCGTTCGGTTCTCGACATTCCTCGGGTTTTCATCCGTTCGAGGTGATCCATGTCCCGGGCAGGCGCTCATAGCCTGTGTTTGCGTATGGAGGAGATATGGGGAGCCACGGTGCGGGACTGCCGCAGGCGGTGACCGTTCGACCGGCTCAGCCCGACACGGCTCGAGGAGTTCGCGTGCTCTGGCCGGGTTCGTGTCGTCGATGGCAAGGCCAGTGCACGATCTTGTTGGAGGGGCAATGACCAGGACCGATTCACAGAACTTCACCACCTTGCTCGACACCATCGCCCAGCGCCGCAGCGCCGGCGACGGCACCGTTTCGGCGGAGTCCTCCATTCACATCCCCGAGGTCGCGGCGGCGGATGTTCCGCAGGAGGTCGAAGACGCCCTTCAACCCGCCGAGACCGGGATGCTGGACCAGCTCAGATACACCGGCGCCACCGCGGCCTCGGATGCTCAGCGTGTCCTCGCCGGTGACATCTCCGCCGATGAGTTCGACGACCTGATCAGTCAACTGATGGACAGCGCCGAAACCCAGTTCCATCAGCTGCAGGATTCGACCGTGGCAAAGCTCAAAAGCCTCGGCCAGCAGCACCCCGACTGGCAGCGGACGATCCTCTCCGCGTTCAACGCGGTCAGCGACCTTCTTACCCAGGTGCTGGGCAAAGAATTCGGCTTCCTCGAATCGCTGACATCGAACACGCCCCAGCAGGCAGGTCAGGTGATCGGATTCTTCAGCGACCTGGCGCGCCACCTCGAGGACGCGTGGAGCCAGATCCTGGAGTGATACCGGCAGCTCGGCGTGGGCTCGAGTGTGCCTGGGCGGGTTCGCGCCACCACTTCCTTCGAAGGAGGAGGCAATGACCAAAGCGGAACAACAGCTCGAGGTGAAGCAGGAGGCTCTGTCGGAAGCATCGAAGTCGGCCGAACGTACCTCGGTCGGCTGGTACAAGCTGCACAACGATTTGGACGTCCCCGTCGAGGTTGTGCGAGCAGCCGGCCCCAGCGGGACCCGCCTGGGGGTGGTCTCCGTAGCCGCCGGCACCACCAGCGAGCAGTTCGATGACGGAAGCACCATCTATTGCTTGCTGGGGAACAGCACCCACCAGATATACGACTGCTCCTCCGGCACCATCTGGTACCACTTCAGCGGGGATCTGCGAGGCAACCAGGTGAACAACCTCAGTTGGTTCCAGTAGCCGTGAGCCAGGGGTCCCGGACTGGCCGGGACCCCTGGTGCGGTTAGGTCGTCAGCGGGCGCCCTGACCGGCCTGGACCTGGGCGACTGGCCCGGCACCCTCGCGATCACCGACTCCACCGGCGGCTCGCTCACCGTCCCTGCGCGGCAGGGCACCCGCTCCGCGCTGGTCGCCTGGCTGGCACCTCGATGACGAGGACCGAAGGTTGATCGCGGCGAGGCGCCGTGGCTACACCGGAAGCCGAAGCTCAGCGCGCGCGTTGAGTGACTCGGCAGCTACCGCGAGGCCGGGGGCAGGAGCCGGCCGCTGAGGACGGGACGTTCGTTGAGGTCATCCAGAGGCACCCCGACGCCCAGGTTCTCTGCAAGCCTGTAGAACATTCCGCGAGACCCCAAGGGGCCGTATTCGTCTTCTTCGGGTCGGGCGCCGAGCGCCTGCATCTCGGTGTCGAAGCGGTGCGGGTCACTGCCTGTCCGTTTGAAGATGTCCGTGGTGTCGAGTCCGGTGATGAGGCGGCCGTCCTCGGCGTACTGGAACACCACTCCCGGTTTCCCGCCGGCGTACAGCCCCAATGCCGCGGTTCCGATCGAGGCGCGCAGCACCAGTCCTCGGTCTTCGATGCATTTCCAACTACCGTGCTCCCACGCCCAGGCCCAGCTTCGGTAATGCCCTGCGCTGACCACATATCCGTCGGATGCGTAGAGAAGGCCGCCCAGCTCGTAGTGGAAGTCATCCGGCTCGCGCACCGCCACGGTGTTCTGGTCGACGCCCATCCGCTCCAATAGCTCCTGGGCGTTGATCTGACGCGCGAAGGTGAGGCTGAGCAGCGGCAGATCCCTGCCGTACATCCACCCAAGGCCACCGGTCATGGTGTTCACGCCGCCCCCAGTTCGTTGATCGCGATCAAGGTCGGCAACACAGTCCATGATCGTGAACCCAGGCGTCGTCATCAGCTGAAGCAGTCACAGCGGTGACACTGCCATGAGCCACCGACATCCATGGCCGTCCGACCGCTCACTCGAGCGGCCGGACGGCGTTTGTCAGTTGGCGGTCACCGGTTCGCGGCTCGCGAGGACGAAATCGCCGATCGAGGCGTCGACCGCATCGCGCACGCGAATCGTCTGGGGCAGTAGCCCGTTCGCAGCGAGCAAGTCCGCGGCGTGCTGCTGCTCGTCGAGGAATTCCTCGGTGACCGGGCCGATGCCGAACGGACGACCGCGCAGCGCCGCCTCCCATGCATCCAAGTCGGCGTTGCCACCCCGGGCAACGATGTCGTCGACGAAGTACTGGGCGGCCGCGCGCGGGTTCTGCGCGATCCACGCATCGGATTCCTGCAGCGCGGCAATGATCGCCCCGAGGGCTTCGCGATTGTTCTCGGCGAAGTCGCGGCGGGTGAACCACAGCGAAGGATGGCTGAACAGCGACTCGGTGTCGATCAGCGTCCGCAGTTCGGTCGCGGCCTCCACGGCGGTCAACCCGGGGTAAGCGCCGACCCAGGCATCGAGGTCGCCGGCTATCAGTGCGGCGCCACCGTCGTGCACGTCGGTGTCGACCGGTTCGATGTCGGCCCAGCCCAATCCGGCCTTCTCCAACGCGAACAGCAGCAGGGTGGTCTGCCAGGAGCCGTGGGCGATGCCGACGCGCTTGCCCTTCAAATCGGCGACCGATTCGATGCCGCTGTCGGCCTTGGTGACCAGGCGCCCGTTCTCGATGCGCGGACCGGAGATGCCGACGTAGACGATGTCGCGGCCACGGGCCAGGGCGGTGACCGGCGGGGTGAAGCCGGTGCCGATGAAGTCGTAGCCGGGATCGGTGAACAAGAAGTCCGAATGCAGTGATGGCAGTTGGGTTTTCACATCCACGCGCTGCGGCTGTGGCAGGGCGCGCAGGTCCACCCATTCCACATCGGACAGGGTGCGCTCGAGGATGCCGCGGTGGCGCAGGACGAACAGGGAGTTGTTGTGCGGGAAGTAGCCGACGCGAACGGTCATGGAGAGGCTCCTGGGGATGCTCGGAAGTGATGGTCAGATCAGGCCGCGGCGGCGGGCTTCGTCGGCGAGGCCGGTGCGGCCCCACTGGACGGCCAGGTTGGATTTGTCGAAATCGACTGACCCGCCGAGTGTTTCGGCGATGGCCTGATACTGGGCGCCTTCCTCGAGCAGCACCACCAGCTTGGCCAGCTCCAGCAGTCCGGCGCGGCCGATGACGTTGGCGCCACCGTTGGCTTCGAAAATGGCGATCAGGTCGGGGTCCCGCGTGAGCTGGTCGAGGATGAAATCCCCGGCGCCGACGCTGCGGTCGATATGCGGCGGAATCCGGCGCGACAGGGTCAATCGCTGCACCGCGGCGTAGCGGATGGGGAATACGCGGTGGGTCTGGGCCCAACCGCCCAGCCACGGGCTGTGCACGTGCACCACGGAGGTGATCTCCGGGTGCGCGCGGAACACCTTGGCGTAGCCGGTGACGAACCCGGCGGATCCGGCGCCCGAGAGCACGTCTCCGTTGAAGCCGGCCACTACCGGCACGACGGTGCGGTCGTCGGCCCACGGGCCCGGTTCGTTGAGGGCGACGGCGATCTCGGTACCCGGTACGCGTTCGACGAAATTGATCGTGCCGTTGCCGGTGACGGTGCCGGTCTCACGCAGCACTCGGAACGCCTTCTCCGCGTCGCGGGTCGCGGCCACGACGAAGGCCTGCACATTCTCGTCGAGCCGGATCTCGGTGGTTGTCATGGCTTCTCCTGGTCAGGCGTGGGTGAGCACGGGAGTGGTCGGGGTGGTCGGACGGGTGCGTCCCAACAGCGGCAGAACTTCCTCACCGACCCGGTAGGCCTCTTCCAGATGCGGGTTACCGGCCAGAATGAAGGCGTCGACACCGAGATCGATCAATTCGTCGAGGCGTTGGGCGACTTGTTCGTAGCTGCCGACCAGACCGAAGGCGGGCCCGCCGCGAATCAGGCTGAACCCGCACCAGACGTTGGGCTGCACTTCCAGATCGCGGTATCCGGTGATGGTCTCGGGCACCCAGCCTTTGATGCGGGCCGCACCGACCGAATCACCTCGAGCGGCGCGGTTGGCAGCGTCGCGATCGACGAAGGCCCAGCCTTTGCGGATCTCGGCCCAGGCCGCTTCCTCGGTGTGACGGGCCACGATGTCGATGCGGACCGCGAATTTCGGGGTCCGTCCGATCGTTTCGGCGTGTGCGCGCACCCCGTCGAACTTGGCGCGCAGATCGGCGTAGGGCTCGAGCCAGGACAGGTAGTAGTCGGCGTGACGGCCGGCGGCCTGCACTGCCGCACCGGAGGACCCGGAGAAGTAGACCTCCGGGAACGGTTGCCCGGCCAGGCCCGGCGGCAGGGCGGCGGCGTCGGTGCGGAAGAACCGGCCTTCGTGGGTGAAGGGCTGTCCATCCCACACTCCGCGCAGTACGTCGAGGAATTCGCTGGTCCGCGCGTAGCGGTCGTCGTGGGAGACTTTGTCGCCCCACCATAATTGGGCCGGACCACCGCCTCCGCTGATGACGTTGTAGACCAGCCGTCCGCCGGTGGCGCGTTGCAGGCTGGCCGACATGCGCGCTGCCTGAACCGGATGCAGGAACCCGGGCTGGAAGGCGACCATGAACCGATAGGTGGTGGTCTCGCGGGCCAGCGCAGCGGCAAAGGCCCACGGGTCCTCGGTCACTGGGAACGAGGGCAACAGGCCGCCGAGGAACCCGGCCGATTCACTGGCTTTCGCGACGGCGGCGACGTGGTCGATGTAGCTGTAGCCATCGAGTGCTCCCCCGCGCACGGCGGGGGCGATATTGCCAGGGCCGTATCCGTTGGCATGGCCGCGGTTGTAGCGGCGCGGGGTGCGCAGGGAGGCGTGGTCGCCTTCCATGCCGATGCGCCAATAGATGTCGATGCTCATGCCGTGGTCTCCTGCAGGATGCGGCCGGTCGGATCGGCCAGGAACAGCAAATGCTCACCGGCGCGGTGCACTTCCTCGATGTGCGGGTGCCCGGTCAACACAATGCTGTCGAAACCGGCGGCCTCGTAGACCTGCAACTGATGGGCGACACGCTCGTAGCTGCCGACCAGGCCGACCGCCTGCGGATAGCCGAGCTCGGCGAACCCGGCCCAGCGCGCACCGTCGAGACTCAGCGATCGCGCGCCGGGACCGTCGGGATGTACTTCGCGCCATTGGCGTTCCGCGCGCGCCCACGCCTCGTCCTCGGTTTCCCGGGCGATCACCGGCAGCTCCAGCCCGGCGCGCACACGGCGCCCGGTCTCGGCGGTGCGCTCTCGCAGCCGCGCCAGCGCCGCGGCCGGACCGTCGGTGGATTCGGTGAACAGGTGCACATCGCCGTGGCGGGCCGAAAGATTCAGTGCCGGTTCCGAAGTGCCCGACAGGTACACCGTCGGGAACGGCAACCCGGACAGGATGCCACGGAAGCCGCCGTCGATCACGTCGTAGTATTCGCCCGCGAAATCGAACCCGGTGCCTTGGAACCCGGCGCCGGGCACCGGGTCGGCATTCCACACTCCGCGCGCCACGGTCAGGAACTCTGCTGCCCGCGCGTACCGGGCGTCCCCGCTGACGCGGTCACCGCGGGCACGCGCATCCTCGGCGCTGGTGTCCACGGCCAGCCGCCAGCCCAGCCGTCCCGCGGACAGCCGTTGCAGGGTGGCCGAGACCTTCGCCCCGTACACCGGAGTGCCGAAAGCAGACTGGAATTCGACGATTACGCGCGCGTGGCGGGTGGCGCGCAACGCACCGCCGGCCACGATCCACGATTCCTCGCCCAGCGGGTCGTACGGCACGAACACACCATCGAGGCCCGCCAGCTCGGCGGCGTCGATCACCTGATGCAGATCATCGAAAGGCCCGTAGTGCCCAGGGCGTACATCGGTCGGCTCCCGGTCATCCGGGCGCGCACCGAAGCGCCCAGCGGCCGGCGTCGGGGCGGAGTCACCGAATCCACCGCGGTGACGCAACTGCGGGCGCGCCCGGCGCCCGTCACCATGGCTCGGCAGCCGCCACAGATATTCGGTCATGCCGCGACCTGCCCGGTGGCGACCAGCTCCCGCGCCCGCGCCAGTGGCTCGTGGGCTACCCAGGAGTCGAGGTCGAAATCGGCGGCCAGGAAACCGTGGGTGTAGAGGAACTGCTTCTGCACCCCGAGCAGCTCCAGGCGTTCGGGATCCAGCGACGGATGCAGACCACGATGGAACTCGGTGCCGTAGGCGGCCACGACTCCCTCTGGTCCGGATAGCGTTTCGCGTTGCAGCACCTCACGCACACCGTCGAGATTGTCGGCCGCCCAGTCCGCGGCCCGCAGGCTCTGAGCCAGGAACCCGATCACGGCTTCCGGGTTGGTGTCGAGCAGATCCTGATGCACCGTAATCGGGCGCGGGGTGCCGTTGTTGACGCGCAGACGCTTGGTGTCGGTGGCGTCCAAGTCCACCGCCACCCGCAGCCCGTGCTGCGCGGCGACTTCCTGAGCGCGGGCACCCTTGACGTAGATGGCGTCCACCTCACCGCGCAGCAACTCGTCGGCGCCCCAGGTGATGGACCGGGCACGCTGCTGCACCTCCGTGCGCACCTGCGGATTCCGCTCCACACCCAGTTCCACGACCCGCACATCGGCGAGGGTGAGACCACCCAGGCGCAAGGCGCTGGTGAACCCGTGCAGGGCCATTGCTCGCGGGAAGCTGCGCGCCTGATCCTGCGCCCAGGCCGGGACGCCGATCCGTAGCCCCGCAAGTTCGGCCGGTGAACTCACCGGCGACTGCGGGCCGACCAGAATGGCCTGCGCTTCGTCGATCCAGGTCAGCCCGATCAGCCGGGTCGGTGAGCCCTGAGCGCGCGCGGCCAGCGCGGGCACGTTGCCGCCTTCACGCACCAAACCCTCGAGAGTGTGGTCGAAGTGGCGGGCGGCCAGCTCCGGGCCTGCATCCTGCAGGACACCGAAGTCCAGGCCGTGGGTACGCGCGGTCTCGCCCAGCCAGCCCAGACTGTGGGCCAGCCCGCTGGCGGTCGGCACCGGGCAGCGGGTGTACCAGAAGGTGCCGGCGGGATCAGGCTGTGCTGTGGTGGTCATCTATGCTCCTGAGTTCTTCGAGGGCGCGGCGCCGACGCCTAGTTCGGCGAGGAAGGCCGCGCGATAGCGCAGCGCGGCGGGGTCGTTGCCGTCGCGCGGATAAGCCAGGTCGATCTCGGTGTCCACCGCGAAGCGACCGCGATCGAGAATGAGCACGCGGTCGGCCAGGCGCACCGCCTCGTCCACGTCATGGGTCACCATGAGGACCGCGGGGTGATGGCGGGTCACCAACTCCCCCACCAAGTCCTGCATCTGCAACCGGGTCAGCGCGTCCAGCGCGGCGAACGGCTCGTCCAGCAACAGCAGTTCGGGTTCGCGCACCAGCGCCCGCGCCAGCGCCGCACGCTGGGCTTCACCACCGGACAGGGTCGCAGGCCACTGCCGGGCCTTACCGTCCAGACGCACCTCGGCCAGCGCCCGCAGGCCCGCCTCCCGGGTCTGCTTCGAACGGCCTTGCCCGACCGTCACATTGGCCAGCACCCGCTTGGACGGGATCAGCCGCGGCTCCTGATAGACGGTGGTGCGCACCGCTGGCACCAGCACCTGCCCTGCGTCAGGGGTTTCCAGGCCGGTGAGCAGGCGCAGCAGGGTGGTCTTGCCGGTGCCGCTCGGACCGAGCAGGACCACGAACTGGCCGCGGCGAATGGTCAGATCCACCCCGTCGAGGACGATCTTGTCACCGAAGGCCTTGCGCAGCGCGGTGATCCGCACGGCGACCGGCGCGGCGGCACGCGACAACTCTTCGACGGCGGTCATCGGATTGCCACCTGCCGCCGCCAGGGCATCGCATATCGTTCGGCCAGCCGCACCACGGCGTCGAAGATCAAGCCCAGCGCCGCATACAGCACCACGCACAGCACCATGTAGTCGGTGCGGTTGTACTCCTGCGCCAACGTGACCAGATAGCCCACACCCTCGCTGGTACCGACCTGTTCGGCGGCGATGAGACCGGTGATGCTGATGGACAAGCACACCCGCAGCGCCATCAGGATGCCCGGCAGCGCCGAGGGCAGGATCACTTCGAGCACCAGCCGCGTTCCGCTCAAACCGAATCCACGCGCAGCCTCGACCACTTTGCGGTCCACATTGCGCACGCCCAGGTAGGTGTACGCGTACATGGGCGCGACGGTGGCCACCGCGATGAGTGCCACCTTGTACAGCTCGTCGATGCCGAACCAGGCGATGAACAAGGGCACCAGCGCCAGGAACGGCACCGCGCGCACGATCTGCATTGTGGAGTCCACCAATTCCTCGCCGAGGCTGGACAATCCGGCGATCAGGCCGAGCAGTAACCCGACACCGACGCCCAGTCCGACACCGAACGCGGCGCGGCTGAAGGAGGCCACCGCGAAGGCGACCAGCTGACCACTGCCCAGCAGTTCGGTGAACGCCGACCAGACCTTGGGCGGTCCGGCCAGCACCTGCGGCGAGAGCGCACCGGTGGCCGAGCCGATCCACCAGGCGGCGACGATCAACGCGGGCAGGAGGAAACGCAGCGGTACCGACAGCCATGCGGGCCTGGACTTCTCGATTCGGGTCCGCGGCGGAGCGAGCGTGCCGAGATCTTCCTCGGCGGCGGGGACCGTGAGCACAGCCATGTCAGCGGCCCGCCTTCAGCGCGGCTAATTGCTCAGGAGTGAGCTTTGCCTTCAGGTCGTAGAAGATGTCGGAGGCAGTGATCTTGCGTGTGATCACACCGTTGTCGGCGAACAGATTCACCACATCGGCCAGATCGGCGGCATCGGAATCGATCGGCAGCCGCGGCACGGTCGTCTCCGCTCCGACCCGCAAAGCGTCGGACAGGCGGGCACCACTGAGCGCGCGCGGACCGGTCTGCTCGAACACGTTCTCGAACCCGGCGGGATTGTCGTGCTGCTGAGCGGCCAGGCTCTGCAGCACTTCGAGGTACTTGGCCGCGACCTCGGGCCGCTTGTCGAGGATCTCGGTGCGGAAGACCACCACCGAGTTGTCCTTCGAGCCGATGCTTTGTTCGGTCGCGATCTCCACGCCGCCGTTGGCCTTGGCCTCCTGATACGGCACCAGGAACGACGCCCACGCATCGACCTTGCCGGTCGCGAACGCCGAGGCCGCATCCTTCTGCTGCAACGGCACTCGCGTCACCTTGTCGGCCGGGATACCGGCCTGCGCCAGCGCCTTGAGCACGATGTATTCGCCTTTACCCGCCGGATTGACCGCGATCCGCTTGCCGACCAGATCCGCGACGGAGTGAATGCCGGAATCCTTGCCTGCGATGATGCCGCTCTGATCCTTGCCCGCCGGGTCCTGCACCGCGACGATGCGCACGGCCACATCCTTGGACAGCGCACCGACCACCGGACTGAACGCGGCGCCGGAGACGTCGAGTTCCTTGGTGTTGAACAGCTTCAGCATGGAGCTGAATCCCGGTGTGGTGGTGACCCATTCGACCTTCGCGCCCAGCGGCGCGAGCGCCTTGTCGAAAGTGCCGTCACGCTTGGCCACTGCCAGCGGACCGGAGTTGCCAGGGTCGGCCACCTTCAGCACCAGCTCCGCCTGCGGGCCCGCCTCGGTGGCGGTTCCCGAGCCACACGCCGCCACCAGAGCAACGACGGGGGCGAGCGCGAGCGCGAGACGCCGACGGCTTGGCCTGCGCGTGCGGAACATCGTGAAGCACCTCTTCCGAATCAGGGATCGAAGCCGATCCATGAGCAGCGACAGTAGGGGTGCCAGCCGCGGCGTTGGGAGGTAATCCTTTCCGAGGATCGGAAGGATTGACACGTACACATGGAAGCGTTATTGGGTACCCATTTTCGGCCGCCCGGGCGAAAGTCCAGCTGTTTAGCCTCTTTTTGCTCATCGTGAGCAGAACCTGGATCACGCCACGCTTTCCAGATGCCGGAAAGAGCTGCCGCTGCGTGGCACCGTCGCGCCGTGTTAGCGTCCCCGGTGTGGAAGCTTCCGGAGTGCAGACCGTCGCCCGTGCCCTGTCTGTGCTGGACTGCTTCCGCGGCGGCGAGGAACGCGGCGTGTCCGAGATCGCCCGCAGGCAGGGCCTGGCGGTCAGTACCACCCACCGGCTACTGAGCGCCCTCGTGCAGGCCGGATTCCTCGACAAGGACGAAACCTCGAGCCGCTACCGCATGGGCGGCGCCCTGGCCGAATACGGCCAGATCGCCTACCGCCAGCACCGCATCTACCTCGCCGAACCCAGCCTCGAACAGCTCGCCACCACCACCGGCGCCAGCGCCTCGGTCGCCATCCGCCACAGCATCCACGCCGTACTGCTCGGCACCAGCCGCTGGCGCGACAGCGACGGCCACCGCCTCATGGGCGTTCGACTTCCCCTACACGCCAGCGCCCTGGGCAAAGCCTTGCTCGCCTGGTCCGACACCCCCGACGACTTCCTGGCCACCCTGCCCTACGACGAAGGCACCGCCCGCTCGGTCTCCACCCCCGCCGAACTGCGAGAAGAACTCACCCGCACCCGATCCCGCGGCTACGCCTACAACGACGAAGAACTCGACCCCGGCTTCCGCACCATCGGTCTGCCCATCCTCACCCCCACCGGCGACGCCCGCTTCGCCCTCGGCCTGCGCGGCCCCGCCACCCTCATGATCCCCGAACGCCTCCCGTTCCTCGTCGAGCTGGCCAAGGTGACCGCCGCCGAGATCGCCGCCCGCTTCGCCGCCGATCGAACCGGCGAGTGACACCCGAACATTGCGAAACCCCTTGTGATCAAGCTGAGTTCATCTCTTCGTTCGGGAACAGGCGCGCACGCGCACCAGTTGCCCCTGGCATGACTATCGGAATTGCGCTCGCTGCCTCGAATTCGGGCAACTACGTCGACCAGATCGTGGCGCAGGCCCGCTCGGTCGCCGAGCTGGGTATCGGGTCGGTGTGGTTCGGACAGCGGATGGACTACGACTCCCCCGCCCTCGCCGCCATCGTGGGCCGGGAGGTGCCGGGCATACAGGTCGGCACCTCGGCCATCCCCGTGGTCGGGCGCCATCCGCTGCTGGTGTCCTCGCAGGCGCAGACCGCCCAAGCCGCGACGCACGGGCGCTACCATCTGGGTCTGGCCGTCGGTTCGACGCTGGCCGCCGGTGCGTTCGGCACAGCCTTCGATCGGCCCATTGCCCGCTTACGCGAGTTCCTCACCGCGCTGCGGGAATTGCTCGACACGGGCACCGCCGACTTCCACGGCGAACTGTTGACGGTCACACCCCCGCTGCCGACCGCGGTTCCCGGAGCAGAACCACGGGTCCCGGTGTTGGTGGCCGCGATGGGCCCGCAGGCACTACGCGTCACCGGCGAACTCGCCGACGGCACCCTGCCGTATCTGGCGGGCCCGAAGACCCTGAGCGAGCACATCGTGCCGGTGATCACGCAGACATCGCAAACCGCACCCCGCATTGTCGCCTTCGTCCCCGCAGTCGTCACCTCCGATATCGAGGGCACCCGCGCGACGGCGCTGCAACAGCTGGCGTTCTACGAGCAGGTGCCGTCCTATCGCCGGGTCATCGAACTCGAAGGTGCCACGCGGGCGGCGGAACTGGCGCTCATCGGCGACGAGGAGACCATCGCCGCCGGAATCCAGCGCTACTACGACGCGGGCGCCACCGAGGTCGTGCTGACCACCACGGATCTGGCCGGTCCGAACGATCAGCACCGCACCTGGGCGCTGGCCGGGGCACTCGCGGCCGACCGGGCCGGCTCCTCTGCGGCGGCTGCCCTGCCCGCGGTTTGATGCGGTTGTTTTAGCCGTAGTCGCTCCATCCAGTTCCAGGCGTCGACGCTTACTTATGCGGCCTGGTCGAAGGCTCGTTGGCATATCTAGTCGTCGAGCAACTGATCGATATCGGCGCCAGCTGCCGGTCGAGGCGTCGAACCTGGCATCCCGGACCGGCTGCGAGGCTTACGACGCGGTCTGAGCTGGTTCGGCGGCCGGATGGTAGATCTCACGGCGTAAGCGCTCCAGGTCCGGCGCCGCGGAATCGAAGGTTTGCGTGTACCGATCGGTTTGATTCACCCAGAGCCCCCCGCTCGTGATGTTCGTGTACATCTCGGCGTAGTCCTTCCCCTGACCGGACAGGCCGGGAAGCACGCGGAGCAGCGCGGGGATGTAGCGGATCACCGTCTCGAGTTGGGTGCGTTGCTCGGCCAGCCGGCGCTGCACCTGCTCGACGGCTTCGTCACGGGTGCAGCCGGTCTCGTGACGGACCGCGCGGACCAAATTGTAGGGGACTTGGTCGGCCTCGTCCCGATCCAGCCCCGCCAGGTCGTTCTCCACGAAGACCACAAAGAACAGCAGTTCTTCGAGACGGCGGATCACCGGGTGGTTGCGCAGCATCGACGGCACCTCACGGTCCTGGTAGACCTCCAGGCAGGCGATGGCGGTTTCGAACCCGCTGGTCGACTTCCGCAGCGGCAGGTAGTCGGCCGTGGCGGGGATGTGTCCGTTGATGCGATGGTGCGCTTCGCGTTCGGAGGCTTCGAACCACTCCTCGAGGTTGTCGAGGAACCGCTGCTGCCAGCGGGTGCCGCGGCCCTCGCGCAGGCGCGGCCACAAACTCGCCCACGCCGTCGGGATCGCCCCAGGCCGCGACGGCGCCTGCGGGTCCTGGCGCAGCATGGCCACCAGGCCACGCCGCAGCGCGGTGACGGCTTCGGGATCGGTCAGCTGCGGATCCTCGAACAGGTCGTCCCACACAAGGGCCAGCGTGAACATGCCGGCGAAGGTCTGTTCACGGGCCGCGTCCGCTGCCGGGACCCAGGTGTGTGCGGGGATCCGGAGCCCTCCCGTCCACCGGTGATAATCGGCCTCGGTCGGCGTGAGGGCCAAGCCGGTGTCCACCAGCCAGCTCCGCAACCATGACGCGGCCTGCGCAGAGACCACCTCACTGTGGGTCTGGGGTGGCTGCGTCGAGGGCCGGGAGACCGTGGGACCAGGAGTTCGCCGATCGAGTATGGACCGGGCGTAGGCGGTCATCGCGTGGCGGGCGCGGGGGTCGACGGGCAGGGCGGCGAGCTGACCGGCAGCCTGGTCCATGAATTCCTCGGCTCGCGCCAGGGCCTCGTCCACGGCGCCCGAGGCGACGACGAGTTCGCGGGCGCGTGCGGCTTGCTCACCGGTCATTCTGCCGCGCAGCAGGCGGGCAAGGCCCCGGTCACGGGCAGCGGCGCGGATCACGGGAAGTGTGTAGATGCCCTCGGGCAGATCCGCGTTGACAGGTTTGCCCATTTCCTCGGCGGTCGAGGTCAAATCGGAAATGTCGTCATACAACTGGTAGGCCATCCCGAACTGGCGACCGAACACCGCCAACGCCTCTTCTTGATCCTCGGGGCGGCCGGCTTGCATCGCGCCCACCCGGCAGGCCAGCGACAGCAGCGCCGCCGTTTTGCCGTCTATCGACTCCAGGTAGGACTGCTCGCTGCGGGAGCTCACGTACTGGTCGGCGGCCTCGAGCACCATGCCCGCGCACATCTGCGCACTCGCGGTCGATCCCGCGAGCCCTTCGCGCCGGCCGAGTTCGATCAGTACGCGCCCGCCCTCGGTCGTCACGGAGTCTCCAGCCAGTACGGCCATGTGCGGTCCCCACACCGCGTTGGCGCTGGCACGACCGCGGCGCTGGTAGGCGTGATCGATCACGTCATCGTGATACAGCGAGCCCAGATGCAGCAACTCCACGGCGGCGGCGGCGCGCACCGCCCGGTCGTCGGCCGGGCTCGCGGGATCGGTGAGCAGATAATACGACAGCAACGTCAAGGTGGGGCGGACCATGCGGCGGGAAGTTTCAGGCCCTTCGTCGGTGAGTGCGGTCAACTCCGGCCTGCCCTCGAACCGCACGGGTCCGAGAACGTCACGGACGCGGTCGAGGTCCGCCTCCAGGTGCGGGAAGACAGCAGAATCTATTTCACGTGGCACGCGGGTACTCCTGACTGGCTACATCGGTCATCCACAAATACCGTCGATCAAGGTCAATTCGACACCACCATCACGCGGAAGATGTTGGTATCGGCCAATTTCGACGTTCACTGCAACGGTGGTGACGACCATCCATGAGTGCCGTCGGCGACGAACGGCAAGCTGTCATCGACCTCGCGCTCTACGATCTCGACCGAGACAACTGTCTTGTCCGGCTGCGCACACGAGGCGGCGGGTTCTACTGGCAACTCCTATCTCCGCGGCTGAAGCATGCCGAACGACGCGGAGGCCAGAGCGCCATCTTCCTCATCAGAGCGGCGCTCTTCGCAATTGCCAACCTCATGATCCTCCTGAGCCAGGAATCATTTCTCATGATGATCGCGGTATTCACAGTCGCCGCCGCGGCTCGTCGCGCTCACCGGCCGCTGGAAGCGACGAGTCTTGACCGGCAGGAGGTCCCCGGCCGGGTGTCCAGGGAGGCGCCGCCTGCGGACCCGGGCGGCGCCCAGGCCCTCATGGGTGCCTTGAAACTCCGGGGCATCGCTTTCGCCGAAAGTTGGGCGACCCGGACCGCTCAGTTCGATGATCCTCGGGGATTACGGTGAATAACGGGTATAGACGATGCAAGCTGCGGCGGCGGAGTCGACGACGAACATCATCCGCTTCCGTCCGAGGAACAGTTACCACCCAGCGGAATGGATACGCACATGCAGATTCAGGTCAACACCGACAGCAACATCGACAGCGGCGAAAAGCTGATCCGGCACGTCGAGGAGGAGATTGCGTCGACGCTCGAGCGTTTCAGTGACCAGATCACCAGCGTGGAAGCCCACCTGAGTGACCAGAACGCGGGCAAAGGCGGACCGGATGACAAGCGATGCGTGCTGCAGGCGCGTCCGACCGGTCAGCAGCCGGTCGCGGTGACCCACAACGCCGCGACGATCGATGACGCGTGCCGGGGCGCGGCCGAGAGCATGGCGCATCTGCTCGCCAGCCGGTTCGGCCGGTTGCACGAGACAAAGGGTGGCGACTCCATCAGGCACCCGCACAAGAATCCCCCGCACACGAACTGAGTCGGCAGCACCTGGTTGCTCGGTGAGGCCGGCCGCCGCGATCGGTACACCGTCGACAGCGACGCAGCCGCGTTGGAAACCGAATCGAATCTCACCCGCGACGCCTGCGTACTGTTCGATACGCAGGCGGTCGTCTCCCGAGTAGCACTGTGTGGATGCCGGGGTTGGAGGCGGCGTCGGTGAAGTACGAGCGCACCGCCTCCGTCACGGTGAATCGGCCTGACCCCACCCACCTGCGGTGGTGGGCGAAGATAGACCAACGCGCTCTTCGACATCCTATGAATTCGACACCTCCATGGCCTCGCTAATCGCGAGCGAATCTCCTTGCAACACAGGTAAATTCGAGTGAGTACCGCGTGGAGTTAACTCCGATATTACTCAGGATTAATGGAGTCGAGACGAATTCATCGCTACTGTTGACGGTACCTACAATGCGGTGGGACTCGATAATCTCACGTAGGCCGGGGGAAAAGTCGCCCGTAGGAGAGTTCCCAGTGAAATATCCAGTGTGCGCTCGTGTTCTAGGTCCATTGACGCTCGCTCTCAACAATCACAACGCGACGCCGACTGCACAGAAGCAGCGGCAGTTGCTGGCACTACTTTTGATCAGGCACGACACCGTTGTGCCAGTGACGACGCTGATCGAAGAACTATGGAACGACGATCCACCGCGCAGCGCGGTGACAGTCGTGCAGACATACGTGCTCGGAATTCGCAAGAAGATGGCCGTTCAGCTCGGCGTCGGGCAGGCCGAGGTAGCCGAGCGCTTCCTCCGCACCCGCAACAAGGGCTATTCCTTCGACGTCGAGGACTGCGTGTTCGATCTGCGCGACTACCAGTCCATGTCCGCCGCCGCCAGGTGCGCGGCGAAGGCTGGGGACGACGAGCGCGCGGTGGACCTGTTCAGCGCGGCGGAGGCATTGTGGAGCGGTCCAGCCCTGGTCGACGTGGAGGGCGGTATCCCGCTCGCGGCCGAGATCTCGCACCTGGACCAACTGCGGCTTACCGACATCGAGCTGCGCGTGGAGGCGGAGTTGCGGCTGGGTAGGCACCGCGAGGCGTGTGCCGACCTGGCGCGGCTGACCATGCAGCATCCGCTGCACGAGCGGCTGCAAGCGTATTACATGTTCGCCCTGTGCCGCTCGGGACAGCGCGCCCGCGCGCTGGCTTCCTATCAGCAGTTCAGCCGGTCCATGCAGCATGAGTTGGGGCTCGACCCCTGCCAGAAGCTACAGAAGCTGCACCGGGACATCCTGGCCGCCTCCGACGGCTCGGTGAGCGCGATGCTCAACAGCCGCCACGCCGGCTATCTGATCGGGTGGTACTCCCCCGAGTTCCGCACCGCCTCCGCCGAGACCGCCTGATTCGGGGCGAACGCTCGGCACTCACCCCCGCCCGAGGAGCTCGTCCACCAGTGCTGTGGTATGCGTCGCTGTGCGCATGGCCGGGTGGTCGAGCACCTCGCGCAGGAAGTCCCGGGTGGTCGCCACGTGGGCGCCGGAGATGTGGAATTCCTCCAGCGCCCGCCGCATCCGGGCGAGCGCGCGGTCGCGGTCCGGCGCCCATACGACCAGCTTGGCCAGCAGCGAATCGTAGTGCGGCGGTATCGGATAGCCGGCATGCGCGTGCGTGTCGACTCGGACGAACGGACCACCGGGCGGAGTGAATTCCGCCAGGATTCCCGGCGCGGGTGCGAATTCATCGGCAGGATCTTCGGCATTGATCCGGCATTCGATCGCGACGCCACGCAGGACAATATCGTCCTGGACGATGCCGAGCGATTGCCCAGCCGCCACACGAATCTGTTCTGCGATCAAATCTATGCCTGTCACCATTTCGGTGACCGGGTGTTCCACCTGAATTCGGCAGTTCACCTCCATAAAATAAAAATTACCATCCCGATCGACCAGAAATTCCACGGTTCCCGCACCGATATAGCCCGCTTCGAGCACTCCGTCCACGGCGGATCTGCCCATTCGCTCGGCGAGCCCTTCCGGCAGCAGCGGAGCAGGTGATTCCTCGATCAATTTCTGATGCCTGCGCTGTACCGAGCAGTCGCGTTCACCCAGGTGCACGCCGTTGCCCTCGCCGTCGCACAGCACCTGGATCTCGACATGCCTGGCCGCGGCGAGATACTTCTCCAGATATACCCGGCTGTCGCCGAACAACATCCGCGCTGTCGCCCTGGTCTCCTGATAGGCACGCGGGAACGCCGCGCTCTCGTGCACCACCTGCATGCCCCGCCCCCCACCACCCGCGGCCGCCTTGATGATCACGGGGAAGCCGATCGAATCCGCGAGTGCGTGTGCCTCGTCGAGTTCGAGCGGATCGAGGCTGCCCGGCAGCAGCGGCAGTCCCGCCTTTGCCATCAGCGTGCGCGCCGACTGCTTGTCCCCGAGTTGGGCCATGACGTCGGCGGGCGGGCCGATCAGCGTGATGCCCGCAGCCCGGCAGGCGTCGGCGAAATCCGGTGATTCCGAGAGGAATCCGTACCCGGGATGGATGGCGTCGGCGCCGGTGAGTTCGGCTGCGGCCAGGATCGCCGCGGCGTTCAGGTAGCTGCGTTTGGCGGCGGAGGGGCCGATCTGCACCGCTTCGTCGGCGAAACGCACCACCGCCGACCCCGCGTCGGCGACCGAATGCACCGCGACGGTGCGCACGCCGAGCTCACGGCAGGTGCGGGCGACGCGCAACGCGATCTCACCGCGGTTGGCGATCAGGATCTTCTCGAACATGGCGGCACTCCTACGCGACCGACCGGACCAGAACCTGCTGCCGCGCACCGAACCGCCGGAAGCGGGCGCGGCGCTCGTCGGCGAGTTCCGCACCGCTGCGCCCGACCAGCTCGCCGAGGGTCGCGACCAAAGCGCGGTGCAACTGTTCGGCCGCGGCCACGGGAGCCGTGCCCACGTCCTCGCCCGGCTCGGGGAGTACGGCGTCGACCACACCGAGACGAAGGAGGTCACGTGCGGTGAGCGCGAGCGCGGCCGCGGCCCGGGGCGCGGCGGCAGGGTCGTTCCATACGATCGCCGCGCAGCCCTCCGGGCTGATCACCGAGTACGTCCCGTTCGCGAACATCAGCACCCGGTTGGCCACACCGAGCGCCAAAGCCCCGCCGCTGCCGCCCTCGCCGATCACCACACTGATCACCGGCACGCGCAGCGCGGACATCAAACGGATGTTCTCCGCGATGACGATCGCCTGCCCCTGCTCCTCGGCGGTCGCGCCCGGATACGCCCCGGGGGTGTCGATCAAGGTGATGACGGGCAACCCGAGCTTCTCGGCCAGCCGCATGAGCCGTGCCGCCTTGCGATAGCCGGCCGGGGTCGGCATGCCGAAGTTGCGTGCCATCAGCTCTTTTGGGTCGTGCCCCTTCTGGTGGCCGATCACCATCACCGGTCGTTCGCCCAGCCGCGCCGTTCCGCCCACCACCGCGGCGCAGTCGCCCGAGATCCGGTCGCCGCGCAATTCCCGGAACTCGTCGAAAGCGAGTGCGAAGTAGTCGAGCGCGGTCGGTCGCTGCGGGGCCCGTGCGCGGCGCACCTGCGTCCAAGGATCGGTGGGGGGAATGCGGGCCGGATCGGTGATCGCTCCCGCGTCCGCGGGGACGAAGGTCTCGGCCGGATCGACCGGGCACGCGGCCCGCAGCAGCGCGCCGAGCGCCTGACGCAGGCCGGCGCGCGGCACGATCATGTCGATGAGCCCGCGTTCCAGCAGGAATTCGGCTGTCTGGAACTTCGGCGGCAATTCCTGCCGGATGGTCTGCTCGATCACCCGGCGACCGGCGAACCCGAGTCGCGCGCCCGGCTCCGCGATCAGCACGTCGGCGAGAGTGGCGAAAGAGGCCGCCACGCCGCCGTAGGTGGGATCGGTGATCAGGCTGACGGTGAGGATGCCTGCCCGGTCCAGCTGCTCCAGCGCCGCGCTGGTCTTGGCCATCTGCATCAGCGACAGCGGGCCCTCCTGCATCCGGGCACCGCCCGACGCGGTGACGATGATAAGCGGAATACGTTGCGCCAGCGCTGTTTCGGCGGCGGCGGTAATCATTTCGCCGACCGCGGTGCCGAGGCTGCCGCCCAGGAAGCGGAAGTCCATGGCGGCGATCACCACCGGCCTGCCCTCGATCGCGGCCAGCGCGCACAGCACCGCGTCGTGCATGCCGGTGCGGGCCCGGGCGGCTGCCAGGCGATCCGAATAGGACTTGGTATCGGTGAAGGTCAGCGGGTCGTCGTCGGTGGCGGCGACCGGCAGCGGCTCGAAGCGTCCCTCGTCGGCGAGCTGCCCGATGCGCTGCTCGGCGGTGATCGGAGTGTGCCTGCCGCATTCGCCGCAGACGCCGAGGTCGCGGGCGAACCGTTTGCCGTACAGCGGGATCAGGCATGCCGGGCAGAGCACCCAGTCCGCGCCGGCGCCCTCCTGGCCGTGTGCTGACTTCATCACGCGTGTCTCCTTGCTCGGGGAACGGGTGATCGGTCCGGACGGCGCCGGCCGGACGATCACAACGACAGCGTGCACCCCGCCGCTCGAGAACAACTCGATCCGTTCGCTCGAGCGATGTTCGAGGGCTGTCCTCGATGCTCGATCACACCATCGAAGGGAGAATCGCCATGAGCATCAATGCATCCGGTGGTGCGCGATGAGCCGCCGCGTTGTCGTCACCGGGCTCGGGGTCCGCGCGCCCGGCGGGTCGGGCAAGGACGAGTTCTGGAAGCTGCTGTCGGAAGGCCGCACCGCGACGCGACGGATCTCGTTCTTCGACGCCTCGCCGTACCGGTCCCAGGTGGCCGGCGAGGCGGACTTCGATCCCGTGCGGGAAGGGTTGTCGCCCAGAGAGATTCGGCGCATGGACCGTGCGGTGCAGTTCGCCGTGGTCTGCGCGCGTGAGGCGGTGGTCGACAGCGGGCTGGACTTCGCGGCGGTCGATCCGCACCGGCTCGGTGTGAGCCTCGGCAGTGCGGTCGCCGCGGCCACCAGCCTGGAGCGTGAATACCTGGTGCTGTCGGACTCCGGCAAGAACTGGCTGGTCGACGAGACGTATCTGTCCCCGCACATGTTCGACTACATGATTCCCAGCGTGATGCCCGCCGAAGTGGCTTGGAGCGTGGGGGCGGAGGGGCCCGTGGCGATGGTTTCCAACGGGTGCACGTCCGGACTGGACTCGGTCGGGCATGCGGTGCAGCTGATCCGTGAGGGCTCGGCCGACGTCATGGTGGCGGGCGCGTCGGACACCCCGATAACACCGATCGTGGTGGCCTGCTTCGACGCGATCAAGGCGACCACACCGCGCAACGACGAGGCGGAAGTGGCCTCGCGGCCGTTCGACAACTCCCGTAACGGGTTCGTTCTCGCCGAAGGCGCCGCGATGTTCGTACTGGAGGAATACGAGAGCGCACGCAAGCGCGGCGCGCACATCTACGCCGAGATCACCGGGTACGCGACTCGGTGCAACGCCTATCACATGACCGGGCTCAAGGCGGACGGTCGCGAGATGGCCGAGGCGATCCGGGTCGCGCTCGACGAATCCAGGATCGACCCGACCGGCGTGGATTACATCAACGCACATGGTTCGGGCACCAGGCAGAACGACCGGCACGAGACCGCCGCGGTGAAGCGCAGTCTCGGTGCGCACGCCTACGGCACGCCGATGAGCTCGATCAAGTCCATGGTCGGGCACTCGCTCGGCGCGATCGGATCGGTCGAGATCGCCGCCTCGCTCCTCGCGCTGGAATACCAGGTGGTGCCGCCGACGGCGAACCTGCACGAGCCCGACCCGGAATGCGATCTGGACTACGTCCCCCTGGTCGCCCGGGACCACCGGATGGACACCGTGCTCACGGTGGGCAGCGGATTCGGCGGATTCCAGAGCGCGATGGTGCTGCGCAAATCCGAGGCGGTGGCGACATGATGCTGGTGACAGGAATGGGCGTGCTCGCACCGAACGGACTCGGTGTGGAGCGTTTCTGGGACGCCGTGCTGGCCGGACGTGGTGGCATCGCGCCGCTCACCCGGTTCGACACCAGCCGCTCGGCGACGCGGCTGGCCGGCCAGGTGACCGATTTCGACGCTGGTGAGCACCTGCCGAGCCGACTGCTGCCGCAGACCGACATCTCGACGCGGATGGCGCTGGTCGCCGCGCAGTGGGCGCTGGACGACGCGAAGGTCGACACCGCGACGATGACCGACTACGACATGGGCGTGGTGACCGGAAACGCCTCCGGCGGCTTCGAATTCACCCACCGGGAGTTCAACAAGCTGTGGTCGCTCGGCTCCGGGCACGTCAGCGTGTACGAGTCCTTCGCGTGGTTCTACGCGGTCAACACCGGTCAGATCTCCATCCGGCACGGCATGCGCGGACCGAGCAGCGCCTTGGTCGCCGAACAGGCCGGCGGGCTGGACGCGATCGGCCACGCGCGGCGCACCGTGCGACGCGGGACGCCGCTGGTGGTCACCGGTGGCGTCGATTCGGCGCTGGATCCGTGGGGCTGGGCCTCGCACGTGTCCAGCGGCGGGGTGAGCACCGCGGCCGACCCCGAACGCGCTTATCTGCCGTTCGACGCCGCCGCCGCCGGATACGTGCCCGGTGAGGGCGGCGCGATGCTGGTCGTCGAGGATGCCGTCGCGGCGCGGGCCCGCGGTGTCCCCAAGGTGCACGGCGAAATCGCCGGATACGCTTCGACATTCGACCCGCCGCCCGGTTCCGGGCGCCCGACAGGTCTGCGCCGCGCCGCCGAACTCGCGCTGGCCGACGCCGGGATGACGCCCGGTGATATCGATGTGGTGTTCGCCGACGCCTCCGGCATACCCGACCGCGACCGCGACGAGGCCGCCGCCATCGAAGCGATGTTCGGGCCCGGCGGGGTTCCGGTCACCGCGTCGAAACCGCTGACCGGACGCCTGTTCTCCGGCGCGGGCCCGCTCGACATCGTGACCGCACTGCTGGCGATGCGCGACTCGGTCATCCCGCCGACCGCGCACACCACCACGCTCGCCGAGGGCTACGGGATCGACCTGGTCCTCGGCGCCCCGCGCACCGCCACCGTCGGCGGTGCGCTCGTTCTGGCCCGCGGACGCTGGGGGTTCAACTCCGCGGTCGTCGCGCGCGCCGTATCCGACTGAGTACCGCCATCCCAGGAGCCGATCATGACCATGACCATCACCGAACTACGCCGGATTCTCGTCGAATGCGCTGGGGGCGAGGACCTCGCCGAACTCGGCGGCGACATCGCCGCCGTGGAGTTCGAGGAGCTGGGCTACGACTCGCTCGCGCTCATCGAGACCGCGGCGCGGATTCAGCGCGACTTCGGCGTCACGATCCCGGAGGAGCAGCTCATCGAGGTGAGGACGCCCCAAGAGCTGGTGGAGATCGTCAACGCGCAGCTGCAGGGCGCGGCATGAGCATGAACACCATCGTGATGAGCCACACCAAGGTGGTGCACGCCGCACCCGAGGTCGTCTACGACCTGGTGGCCGACGTGACCAGGTGGCCGGTGATCTTCGAGCCGAGCGTGCTGGTGCGCCACCTGCACCGCGGGCCGGACGAGGAGCGCTTCCGGCTGTGGGCGACCGTCGGCGGCGCGGTGAAGAACTGGACGTCGCGGCGGGTGCTGGACGCGGGGCAGCGCCACATCGCCTTCGAGCAGGAACGCAGCCAGGCGCCGATCGCCTCGATGGGCGGCGGCTGGTCGTTCCGCGAGATCGGTCCCGCCACGACGAAAGTCACGCTGGACCACCATTTCACGGTGGTCAACGGCGTCGAACCCGAGCAAGTCTCGGCGTCGGTGCACCGCAACAGCGAGACCGAGCTCGCGGCGCTGGCCCGCATCGCCGAACTCGGCCATCCGGTGGAAGAGGTGATCCACACCTTCGAGGACACGGTGACGCTGAAGTGCTCGGCCGCCGAGGCATACGACTTCGTCTACCACAGCGAACGCTGGCCCGAGCAGGTGCCGCACGTCGGCCGCATCGATCTCACCGAGGACTCCGCGGGCGTGCAGCTGATGGAGATGGACACGGTGACCGCGGGCGGCATTCCGCACACCACCAAATCGATCCGGGTGTGCTTCCCCGGCGAGCGAATCGATTACAAGCAGCTGGTGCCGCCCACGATACTGTTCGGCCACAGCGGCGCTTGGGGATTCACCGACGGGCCGGACGGCGCCGTGGTGAGCGCACGGCACACGGTTGCGATCAATCCGGCGGCCGCGCGCGAGATACTCGGCGAGGCCACCGATCTCGCCGATGCCCGCGCGTATCTCACAGAGGCGCTGTCGAGCAACAGCCGCAACACGCTGCGGTGCGCGGAGCGCTACGCCGCGACGACGAAGTCGCCGACATGACAGCCACCGAGACGGCGGCCATACCGCGCGTGCACGAGGTCGCCGACGGCGTCTATGCCTACACGCACAGCCGTGGCGGCTGGTGTGTCAGCAACGCAGGCGTACTGACCGGGCCGGACGGCGCGGTGGTGATCGACACGCTGGCGACGGAGGGACGTACCCGGGCCCTGGTCGAGTTCGTCGACGGGCTGGGCACCGGCCCGGCGCGCACCATCGTGAACACCCATCACCACGGCGACCACAACTTCGGCAACCACCTGTTCGGGCCGACCGCCGTCGTCATCGGCCACGACCGGATCCGGCCGGAGATGATCGAGACCGGGCTGGCGCTGACGAAGCTGTGGCCGGGAGTCGACTGGGGTGATGTGCGGGTCACGTTGCCGAGCGTCACCTTCAGTTATCACCTGACCTTGCACCAGGGCGAGCGCCGGGTGGAGCTCATCCACTTCGGGGCCGCCGCGCACACCACCAATGACGTGGTGGCGTGGCTGCCCGAGGAGCGCGTGCTGTTCGCCGGGGACCTGGTGATGGCGGGCGCGGCGCCGTTCTGCCTGATGGGGTCGGTCAGCGGCGCGATCACGGCGGTCCGGCGGCTGGCCGCGCTTGGCGCGGAGACGGTCGTCGCGGGGCACGGTCCGGTCACGGGGCCGGAGATCTTCGACCAGACGCTGCGGTATCTGCGCTGGGTGCAGGACCTGGCGGCGGAGGGACGCGCGCTCGGTCTGACGCCGCTGGCGATCGCGCTGGAGGCCGACCACGGCGAGTTCGCCGAATTGGTCGATCAGGAGCGCTTGGTCGGCAACCTGTATCGCGCGGACGCGGAACTGACCGGCGGCCGGCTCGGCGAGCCATTGGACGTGTTGGCGATCTTCGACGAGATGGTGCTCTACAACGGCGGGCAGGTGCCCACATGCCTGGCGTGAGCACCGAATCGGTGCGAGTCTGCGTGATCGGCGGCGGCCCCGCCGGACTGATGACCGGACTGCTGCTGGCACGCTCCGGCGTGGACGTGCTCGTGCTGGAGAAGCATCCGGATTTCCTGCGGGATTTCCGCGGTGACACGGTGCACACATCGACGCTGCTGGCGATGAACGAACTCGGCTTGGCCGAGGAGTTCCTCGCGCTGCCGCACGTCGAGCTGCCCCAGCTGCCGATGGCGACCGGCACCGGTCCGGTGGTGTTCGCGGACTTCAGCGCTCTACCCGGCCCTTTTCCGTTCGTGGCGTTCATGCCGCAGTGGGACGTGCTGAATTTCCTCGCCGAGGCCGCCGGCCGCTACCCCGGCTTCCGCCTCGTCCAGGAGGCGGAGGTCACCGAGCTGGTGCAGCGCGACGGCACGGTGGTCGGCGCACGCGCCAGGACGCCGGACGGACCCCTGCGGATCACCGCCGACCTGGTGATCGCCGCGGACGGACGGCACTCGATCGTGCGCAGGTCGGGCCTGCTCGAGGTCGCCGCCAGCGCCGCGCCGATGGACGTGCTGTGGTTCCGGGTGAGCAAGCCCGATGGCGATCGTCTGCCCACCGTGCGCAGCGGGAAAGGGTTCTTCATCGTCTGTATCGATCGCGGCGATTATCTTCAGGTCGCGTACATGATCCCGAAGGGCGGCTTCGCGACGATCCGGACCGCGGGGTTGGCGCGGTTCCGCGCGGATCTGGCCGCCATCTATCCTGCGCTGGCGCCACATCTGGAGGCGGAGATCTCGGATTGGGGCGACGTGAAGCCGCTCGACGTCCGGGTGGACCGGCTGCGCTGCTGGTACCGGCCGGGGCTGGTGGCGATCGGGGACGCGGCGCACGCGATGTCCCCGGCAGGCGGCGTCGGGATCAATCTGGCCGTGCAGGACGCCATCGCGGCCGCCCGGCTGCTGGCGCCGATCCTCGCCACGGGCGCGACTCCGACCACGGCCCAGCTGCGCACCATCCAGCGCCGCCGCGAATTTCCCATGCGGGTAGTGCAATTCGCGCAATTGCACCTACTGGCCGACCTCTACCCCAGCGCGGGACGGGCGGGAACCGACAAACCGCTGCTGGTCCGGCTGCTCCGCCGTTTCCCGCGCCTACCCCGGCTTGTAGCCCGGGTGATCGGCCTCGGTGTCCGCCCCGAGCCGGTGCCGCCCGCGGTCACTTCGTCCGAAACCACTACGGCCCTATCGAAACTCAGGGAGAACTGATCGTGTCGACCTACCTGCTCGTCCACGGCGCCTTCCATGGCGGATGGGTTTGGCAGCGGGTGACCCCCCTGCTCGAAGGCGCGGGCCACCGCGTATTCGCCCCTTCACTGGTCGGTCTCGGTGACCGCGCGGACCTGCTCACCGCGGACGTCGGCCTCGACACCCACGTACAGGACCTCATCGCCCTGATCACCGCCGAGGACCTGACCGGTGTCGTCCTGGTCGGGCACAGTTACGGCGGAATCGTCGTCACCGCCCTGGCCGACGCCGTACCGGACCGCATCGCCGAACTCGTCTACCTCGATACCTTCGTGCCCCGCGACGGCGAAGCGGTGGCCGACATCATGCCGGGCATGGTCGAGGCCTTCGCCGCCGCGGCGGACGCCGCCGGCGATGGCTGGCGGGTGCCGCCACAAACCGAACCGGTCGGCGACGGCGGACTGTACGGGGTCACGGCGGAACCCGACCTCAGCTGGGTGGCGTCGATGCAGACACCGCAACCGCTGAAGACCTTCCAGCAGCCGATGACCTTGACGAATCCGGAGGCGCTGGCGGCGATTCCGGTGACGCACGTCCACTGCAGCGAAGGCGGCGAGGCTTTCAAGGCGATGCGCGCGGCCATGCCGCGCACCTTGCCGCCCGCCGACCTGCCCCCCGAGCGGCTCCACGTGCTCCCCACCGGGCACGACTGCATGATCACGATGCCGCGCGAATTGGCCGGATGCCTGCTCGAGCTCTCCGCTCGACCAGCGCCGGCGGCGTGAGTGTCCGGCTGGTGAGCGAGACGGCGCGGAGTAGATCTCGATCGAACGGGTGACGCCGTAGCGCAGCTGCGCTCGGCGTCCCTCCGCCACGGCTGAGGGGTCAGTTCGCAATCCCGGCGGCGTCATAGGCGGCGCGCGCCGCGAGGACCTCACCGAGGTGTTCGCCGGACCAGGCCACGATGCTGCTGAACACTGGAGTCAGCGTCTGGGCAAGCGGGGTCGCCTCGTACTCGACGCGCGGCGGGACCTCGGGATGATACGTGCGCGCGACCAGGCCGTCGCGTTCCAGCTGGCGCAGGCGCTGGGTGAGGACCTTCGGGGTCAGGCCGGGGATCCGTTGTTGCAATTCGGTGAAGCGCAGCCTGCCGTCGTGGGTGAGCACCCAGAGGACCTGAGTGGACCAGCGACCGAACACCAGATCGATGACCGGTGTGATCGGGCAGGGGTCGATAGGCGTTTCTGGCGCGGTGGTCATACGTCCTCCCGGTAAGTCACTTTCCCCTTGGTTACTACTATACTTTGGAAAGTAATGTGGTCCCAGGTTCGCGCACACGCGAAATCCGAAGGGAGCGCAGTCATGACGACGACAACGGTGGACGGACGCCTGGACCTGCCGCGCCGCCGCGGCGACCGGCCGAGCACCCGCGAGCACAATCCGCACCAGCAGCTCAGCCAGATCGCGCCTGCCGAGTTGCAAGAGGAACTCTGGTCGCGGATGGCCACGCTCGACGGCGTCCTGCTCGGCCGCAGCGGAGTGTCCCTGCCCGACACCCGCGCCCTGCACCTGCGGCCGCGGATGGCCGAGGGGCCCGACGAGGCGTACCTCGCGGGCACCGAATTCGCCCACCTGCACGGGCACGGCGACGGCAGCCTGCACATATGCCTGCCGAAAGACGTCGTGGCGCAGGCGGTCCGGCAGGGCTGGGCCGAACCGCATCCGATGGCCCGGCAGGGCTACCTGCCCGGGACGCTGGTGATGGTCTACGGGCCGCGCGATCGTGCGGAGCTGGATGTCGTCTGGCAGTTGGTGCGGATCAGTCACGACTTCGCCCGCCACGCGGCTACAGCGTGATTAGAGCGGCTGCCGCCATCGTCGGTGCCATGAACGCAACCGATCTTGTGGGTACCTGGGAATTGTTGTCCTACTACGACATCGATCAGCACGACGCGACCAGCGAAGGGCCCCTCGGCGACTCGCCGCGCGGACTGCTGATCTACGGCGCGCACGGCTACATGTCGGTGAGCATGATGCGCACGGACGGCGCCTCGGGAGCCAACCCGTTCATGGGCTACGCCGGCACGTGGCGGCGGTCCGGCACCGAGGTGGTGCACGCGATCAGCGTCTGCTCCAACCCCGCGTGGGCGCAGACCGAGCAGGTGCGGCAGATGTCGCTGAACGGCGACGTGCTCACGCTGATCGGCTCAGCACAGGTAGGCGGGCGGACACAGCGGCGGGTGCTCACCTGGCGCCGCAGCAGCCCGCTCGCCTGAACTGCGACGTCATTCCGGAGAATACGAAAACAAAGGCTCGTCGAATTGAACCGGTTCGTTGTCTTCCTTGAGTATCCCGGTGATCACGCCGCCCGTCTGGGCGGTCACCGGGATCATCAACTTCATCGCCTCGACGATGGCGATCTGCTGTCCGGCGCTCACTCGGTCGCCGACCTCGACGAACGGGTCCGCGCCCGGCTCGGGGCACCGATAGAACACGCCGACGCTGGGGGCACGCACGACCGCGCCGAACGCCGCAACATCCTGGGCGGCAACGGCTTCCATCGGTGCCGCCGGGATCGCCGCGGGGACGGCCGAGACCGCGGCGTGCCATTCGGCCTCGACGGTCACCTCCCCCACCTGGAAGCGCAGCGCGGTCGGCTGCTGCGGGAAACCCGCGAGCAATTGCAACGCGCCGGTCTGGATCGCCTCGAGCACCCGGAGGTAGTCTTCGTGCCCCGTGGCCGGGGCGGCGGCGTTTTCGTCCACTGCGGTCATTGCCGTCACTCCTTGTCAGTAATTACCGAGACCGCCGCAGACGTTCAGCGCCTGTGCGGTGACCGCGCCCGCACCCGGGCCGATCAGATAGTCGACCATCGCCGCCACCTCGAACGGTTGCACGTAGCGACCGATCGGCACCCGCGCGCTGACTCGGGCGTGCACCTCGTCGGTGTCCACGCCCCACAGCCCGGAGTACACCTCGCGCACCCGCTCGGCCATCGGCGTCTCCACGAAACCGGGGCATACGGCGTTGACCGTGATCCCCGTCTTGGCCAGTTCGAGCCCGAGCGCCTTGGTGAAGCCGACCACCCCATGCTTGGACGCGGAGTACGGAGCACCGTGCACGACGCCCTGCTTGCCGCCCGTGGAAGCGATGTTGACGATGCGTCCGCTGCCGCGTTCGAGCATGCCGCCCGCGTTCAGCACCGCCTTGGTCATCAGGAACACGCTGTTGAGATTGGTATTGATCACGTCGAACCACAGTTCGTCGGTCACCTGGGCGGTGACGCCGCCGCCGCTGCGGCCCGCGTTGTTGATCAGGATGTCGATCGGGCCGTAGCGCCGCACGCCCGCGTCGACGTATTCGCGGACCTGCGCGGCGTCGGCGACATCGCAGATGGTGCCGTCCACCTCGTGACCGTCGTCCTGCAGGCTTTTCACCGTGTCGGTCACCCGCTGCTGATCGCGAGCGCAGAGGAACACCGCGATGCCCTGGGCCGCCAGGCTTTTGGTGATTTCCAGGCCCATTCCGCTGGTCGCTCCGGTGACCAGCGCGACGCGCCGATTTTCCGCCATGACTCCTCCATCGGTAGATCTTCCGAACTCGCCGGGCTCTTCGATCACCAGGGTCGACCGGCGTCCTATAGATCCGGTCAATCGCCGGTGCCCAACCGCGGCTCAACCGAGGCTCTAGTGGCATCGGCCACTGTGGCGTGCAGCCGAGCCCCGCCGCGATCACAGGAGCAACCATGACCACCGTCGTAAGCCGCACCGAGTTGTACGCCGAGGTCCAGCAGTTCTACGCCGAGCAGATGCAGCGGCTGGACAGCCGCGACATCCCCGGCTACGCCGCGACGTTCACCGAGGACGCGGAATTCGAGCACACACCGGGCATTCCGCCCGCTCGGACCAGGGCCGGCATCATCGCGGACCTGGTCGAGTTCCACAAGCGCTTCGAGACCGACCCGATGCAGCGCCGGCACTGGTTCAACATGATCAACCTGCAGCCGCAGGACGACGGCACCATTGTGTCCACCGCCTACTGCCTGGTGGTCAAGATCCGCCCGAACAGCAGCCCGGAGATCGCGCCGAGCTGCGTCGTACACGACGTGCTCGTGCGCGTCGACGGCGCCGTGCTGACCCGGTCGCGGCGTGTCTCACATGACTGATTTCGACTGTTCCCCAATATGTTCGAGGAGAAACTACATGAATTCCGTTCAGCCAGCCGTGCTCACGCTCGCCGCCGACGCCCAGGACCTGCTGTTCCGGGAGGCCCGCACGGCGAACACCTTCACCGATGAGCCGGTCACCGACGAACAGATCCGCGAGATCTACGAACTGGTCAAATTCGGCCCGACGTCGATGAACCAGCAACCGCTGCGGATCGTCCTGGTGCGCGGCGCCGAGGCGCGCGCCAGGCTGGTCACCCACATGATCGACAACAACAAACCGAAGACCGCCGCCGCGCCGCTGTCGGCGATCCTGGCAGCCGACCTGAATTTTCACGAGAACCTGCCCACGGTGTTCCCGCACGCGCCCGACGCCAAGGACTATTTCGCCGATCCGGATCAACGCGCCGAGTCCGCGCGCGCCAACACCTTGATCCAGATCGGTTACTTCATCCTCGGCATCCGCGCCGCCGGGCTGGCGGCGGGCCCGATGAACGGCTTCGACGGTCCGGGCCTGGACAAGGACTTCTTCCCGGACGGCAACCACACCAGTCTCGTGGTGGTCAATATCGGCAAGCCGGGCCCGAACGCATGGTTCCCGCGTTCACCGCGACTGGACTACGACGAGGTGGTCAGCACGGTCTAGGCCGCCCGGTGGGGTCATGTGCAGGCCCCAGCCGCTCAGCGCAGTGGCGCGATCGTCCAGTTCGTGGTCGGGATCACACCGCTGCAATTCCCGAACGCCGGCGGATCCAGGGCCGGTTATTCGGTCCCTCGGAGCGCACGAGATTATCAGTCCGACCGGACCATCCAAATTCCAGCGGCGCGATCCCGCATGGCTCGGACACCAGCTACGAGACGTAAGCGACCGCTTCCCCGGCGGGTGTCGGCGGCGTCTGAGCGGGTCTGCTGGCTCGAGTGGTTGCGATCGGCGCGTACCGCTCAGTGATCAGTGCGGTCGGTGGAAACCGGGCGATGCGACAGACAGGCGCAACGTGGCGTCACGGTGGGTCAGGGTCAGTTCGTACCAGTCGGAGGTGCGGGCGTGAGTGACGATGCCGTCGGCGTCGGTGGACAGCGTCAACCGCCAGCCCTGCTGCTCCCAGATCCGGACGATCACAGGTGGATAGATGTCGGCGCGGTCGAGGGCAGGTGGGTCGAGGAAGTAGCGGGCCTCGAGTCGGTCGACCTGGTAGATGTTGCCCGCGTCGTCATCGAACGGCAGTATCGTCTCTCCGTCGATACCTTCCTGCGGGCGGATGCGCATCTGCCCGCCCAGCGCGTCGAGCAGCTCGGCGACGAGATCGCGGATACGGTCGCGCGCAGCGTCCTCGGTGAGTTCGCGGTTCCACACGACCGCCCGCGCCGCCCGGGGCAGGGACATGCTCGCTTGCCGCAGTTCATCCGGTGTCGGTGGAGTCGCGGGCGCGGCGGTCTCGGGTGGGTGGTCACGCTCGAGCTGGAAGCCGTAGCTCATCAGTTCGTCGAAGGTCCGCGCGAACTCCAGTGGCCGCTCCATATGGCCGTCGGCCTCCCAGCCGACGGCGCCTCGGAGCAGGTCGGGAGAGACGAAGTAGCGCGTATCGCCCAAGCCCTTGGCGATGAGCATCACCCTGTCGCCCGGAATGTCCTCGTTCGTTTCCCAATTGTGCACTGCCTTGGGCAAGTTCAGCACGGAATAGGTCTGCATGTTCCGGGGTCGGGTGGGGCCGTAGGAGATCTCATCGAGATCGGTGAAACCCGCGTGCACCGTGGTGAGGAAAACCCGTAGCGCATCGGGCAGCGCATCCCAATACGGTGGCCGGTCGGCGCCGAACGTCTCCGGATCCCATCCGATACGGAACTCGTGGGGCTGAAATGGCTTTCGCAGCGCATACAGCAGCACCCAGTCACCACGTCGCAGGCAGACCCGCACATCGTCGAGGCATTCCTCCAACACAGCCCCGAACCGTGGCAGCACGTCGACGAACAAGTCGAGATTCCACAGGGCCACCGCGGCCGCGCGCCGGGCGTGCGAATCGCCACCCGCTGCGATCCCGGCCCATCGCGCCGGGGCATGAGCCGCGGCCGACGACCCCGGCTCGACCAGCAGCGCGGAGCCGGGACCGAATTCCGCTACGACCCGTGCGAAGTCGACACTGTCCACGACACCTATCGAACAGCATCCCCACCGCTGACACCGCGACGGTCACCGCACGGCGCAGGAGGCGGACGGCCGTCGCGAACCGGAACAGGCCACTGACCACCAACGGTGCAAGGGTCGCCACACTAGCCGGCCTGCACTGTGAGCTGATCTTCGACCGGATGCCAGGCGCACAACCGGTCATATACTCGGCGCCGGAAAATTCAGCGCCACGCGGTGGGCGTGTCTGCCAGGGTGCGGGTAGGCGGGCTGCGAGCATGAGCGCCCATGTCCGGTGTGAAGAAGAAACCAGCCCGCCGTGCCGGGCGATCCGGCGGTGACGCGGGCTGGGGCTCCGCTCGCGGTGAGGCTGCGTGGGTCGCGGCGATGCGCGCGCACATCTGGCATCGCCGATACCCACCGTCGTCGGTGATGCAGGCGCTGGGCACACCCTGCGGTCACCCCGTGCCCGCGGCGGATATGCGGGTGTTCGCCGGGCTGGACATCATGATGCGGGTACGCGGCTGGAGTTTTCTCGGGGAATGCTCCGGCCCGGAAGTCCTCACATGGATCTACGAACCCTCCGACGCCGGCGAAGGCTATCTCGACCGCGGCCTGGAACCGGTCACGACGATCGCGGCCACCCTCGACCGCTCGCTACCGACCGACACCGTGCACGACTGCGAAGTCGAAGTCCTGCTCGTCGGCACCCCCTACAGCCAAGCCCGCCTCACCGGCCTGACCGGCCTCACCCCACACCTCGCACTCATCGAGGCCCACCGCCCCGGCGACCCCACCACCCTCCCGTTCCCCCTCGGCCGCGCCCGCGTCACCAACCGCGCCGACCAGCCACCCATCAGCGCCGATCGATGATGCCGCAGGGCTGCGACCAGCGATAAAATAATGAACAGGTAGGGGGACCACAGAAGATTCGATCTCGGAAGGAGATGAGATCGATGGACTCCTTCGGCCTCGATCTCGGCGTCGACCTCCACGTGATCCTCAGATGGCTCGCGATCACGTTCGGAATCGGATACGGCCTCAGCTGAGCCGCTGATCTCCGCCGTGATGTTGTCGGTGCCTGCTGCGATGCTGCTACCCAATAGGTTTCGGCATGGAGGTCAGTGGTGGAGAACAACGCCCAGTACATGCTGGGGCTTTTCTCGATCGAGATCGCCGCCGACCCGGTGCTGACCGGTTTCGCCGCCGCGTTGGCCGACCGCGACGACCTGGCCCACCGGTCGCGGGAGACCCACCTCGAGCGGGTCGGGCACTTCCTGAGCTGGCTGGGCGACAACCGCGGCCACGACGATGCCCTTCACTCCACCGCCGGCCGTGACCGCGCCGTCGACGCCTACCTGACCGCGGCAATCGAGGAACGCGGAGTCGTCGGGAGCACTGCCAATCTCACTCTCACCGCGCTCACCGTGTTCTATACCTGGCTGGGCTTGGGCGTGCCGGCGACGCCGCGTGTGGTGGTGGAGCCGATCAACCCCCGCACCCTCGGCCCCTCCGAGCAACGCTCCGTGCTGCGCGCCGCTGCGGCGCGCGGACCGCGGGCGTTCGCGATGATCGTCCTGGGCCTCGACGCCGGACCCCGCAAATCCGAGATCGCAGCCCTCGCCCTGACCGGCCTGGATCTGGCCGACTGGCCCGGCACCCTGGCCATCACCGACTCCACCGGCGGCTCGCGCACCGTGCCGTTGCAGCCGGGCACCCGCGCCGCGCTGGTCGCGTGGCTGGCCGAACGCCGACGCCTGGTACGCGGACAGCCGGAACAGGTCGCCCTGTTCATCGCCGAGCAGGCCCCGCACCGGCGCTTGGCCGTGCGCACCGTCGATGACGCCATCCGCGCCGTCGGCGCCGACGCCGGCCTGGACATCTCGCCGGGCACGCTGCGCGCGACCGCCGAGCAACGCATGCGGCGCGAAGGCCTACCACCCGCGGTCGTCGCCGCCCGTCTCGGTCAGCAGGCACCCGACCGCGACCGCGTCCATGCCCTGCTCGGCCGCGCCGCGGCGCGCCCGCGCAACCGTCTCACGCTCACCGGCCACGAGCAGCTCGACCTGTTCGGCGACATCGCCATGTAGCCCATGCGCTGGGTGGGAACAGCACGATCCTCGATTGTGCTGCCTACCAACTTCTTTCGCCATAACGTGTTCGAATGGTTCTAGATGGGTTGCATGAGATCAGGTCGGCCGACCACACACAGTCGGCTTCTTCCGATCACTGGCCGCGTTCAGGCCCGGTGTATCCATCCGAACGAAGAAAAGTAGTCAATGCCTCGATGTAATCAACCGGGTTCATCATCTGCGCTAATACATGGATGGGTACCGACTTCCCCTCACGCAAGATCGCGAGCATAAGGTGTTCGACGCCGACGTAACTATGTCCGAACTCGCGAGCGACGTCGACTGAGTCCAGGAGCACCTGATGCAGCCGAGGTGTGCGAGTCAGCCCATCATCTGGGAAGACAGCTCCTATCGGTTGTTCGATCAAACGCCAGACCTCTTCATTTCCCACAGAATCGGACATTTCCCAACCTACTTCCTCGCGTCGTTCAACGACCGGAGAACAGGCATGCGCAAGTCGAATCACTGTGACGCATGGCGTCAGCGATCTAACCAGTCGAACGCCCACGGAGTACTACGGACTCGCGGTGGAGCAGATGCGCCGGCAAGGTCGCCGGATCGACGACGAGGTGCTGGCCCACATCTCCCCGGCGCACAGCGCCGACATCAACGTCTTCGGCGCGATCGAGGTCGACTTCGATGCCGAACTCGCCCAGCTCGGGCCGACCGGATACCGGTCGCTCCGCGTCCGCACACTCTCTTCTGACCTCGACCCCACGGGCCACTCCCTTGCCGAAGGGGTTCTAGGGATACAGGATCTCCCGGCTGCTGTGAACCGGATGGTGCTTGCGCCTGATGATCCGGTGTTCGTCCATCCAGACTTCGTTGTCGATGCCGACCTACTCAACTTCTTCCCTCGGAGAAGTTTTCGGGGGCTGGAGCCAGAGAGGCGCAGGAACACTTCGCGACGGACATCAGGCTGGACGAACCGACGCGTTCGGATGGCCTCTGCGTCAGTCGGCGAGAAAGGCGACCGCGATCGGGGCGAACTTGTCGTGGAACTGGAAGATTCCGCCGTGTCCGGAGCCGGGGTAGATGATCAGGTCCGATCCGGGGATTCGGCGGTGGAGATCCTCGGAGAGCTGCGACGGCACCATGCGGTCGTGGTCGCCGTTGGCGATCAGGGTGGGTTGGCTCAGCTGTGACAGGTCCGCTGGTGCCGAACGGCCCCATCGCTTGATCGCTTTGAGCTGGGTCCGCAACGTCGTCACGGCCACCGGTACGTCGCGATCGACGGTCCGTTCCTGGAGGCGTTCGATAAATGCGCGACCAGCCCGCCTGCCCTCGACATCGCGGTTGAAGAAGAGGTACTCCTTGGGGTCCGAGCGTGTCAATGCGGCCCGCGTGATGTCGAAGTACGTGGTGTAGGCGACCTTGTCGATGCCCTTACCGCCGGCCGGGCCGGTGCCGGTGAGGACGAGCTTCCGTACCAGTTCCGGGCGCTGGATGACGAGGGCCTGGGCGACCATGCCGCCGAGGGAGAAGGAGAAGATGTCGACCTGTTCGAAACCCAGCGCCTGGATGAACGTGGCCGCGTCGTCGGCCATGGCCTCGACGGTGTCGGGGACCGAACCGGTCGAAGCGCCGACCCCGCGATTGTCGAAGGCGATCACGTGGCGACCGGCTGCGATCGGGTCGATGATTCGGGGGTCCCAATTGTCGAGGTTCCCCGCGAGGTGAACGAAGAACACGACGGGGATATCACCGCGGGGGCCGAGTTCGCGGTAGGCGAAGGTGATCCCACCCGCCTCGATTGTCCGCGTGGGCGCGTCCCGGTAGGACTTCACGATGCCATTCGGGTGCTGGTCGGAATTCATGGCTGGGCCTCCAGTTGTGGTTGGCGAGTCGGGTGGGTGTCGGCGGCGGCCAGAAACTTCAGCGCTTCGGGGACGAACGCGCGGTGGTGCTGGAACACCCCGCCGTGGCCTGAGTTGGGATAGATCTGCAGCGACGCGTCGGGCAAGCGACGCGCCAGGTCGGCCGAGTGCTCGCTGGCGACCATCAGGTCGTTATCGCCGTTGGCGACGAAGACCGGAACCGTGACCGTCGAGAGGTCGTCGGGAGCGTGCAGGCCCGCGCTGGTGATCGCACGCAACTGGGCGATCCGGGCCTGATGCGAGACCGGCTTGTCGCGGCTGCTGGTGCGCTCGGCCAGCCGGTCGAAGTACTCGGTCGCCGCCTTCTTGCCTTCTGCGTCACGCGGGAAGAACAAGTAGTACCGGGGATCCTTGCGTGTCAGGAAGCCCTTGAGATAGGCGCCGCCGACGATGAAGGGCATCTTGGCGATGCCGCCGCCGCCACGCGGCCCGGTCCCGGCCAGGATCATGCGACGCACGAGGTCCGGAGCCTGCAGGGCGATCATCTGCGCGACCGCGCCGCCGAGGGAGAAGCCGAACAGATCGACCTTCTCGTAGCCGAGCGCGCGAATGAACGCGATTGCGTCTGCGCCCATCTGTTCGATATCGGAGGGCACCGACGACCCGGTCGCGCCCACTCCTCGGTTGTCGAAGGCGATGACGCGGTGGTGCGCGGCGATGCCGTCGACGACCCGCGGATCCCAATCGTCGAGGACGGCTGTGAAGTGGTGCAGGAACACGACCGGCACCTCGGACTGCGCCCCGAGCTCCCGGTAGGCGAAGGTGACACCGGCGGCCTCGACGGTCTGCGTTGGTACGTCTTTCCAGGTGGGCATGAAGGCGCCTTCCGCACGAGTTTCATTGAATTACGATCATACTATTATGATCGTAATGTAATGTCGAGAGGGACACTGAACGCGAACGGAGCACCACCCATGGCCAGGTACGCCGCTGATCACAAGAACGCGACGCGACGACGGCTGATCGATGCCGCCGCACGAAGGTTCAAGCGCGACGGTCTCGACGGCTCAGGCATCGCGTCCCTGGTCGGAGACGCCGGGTTGACCAACGGCGCGTTCTACGGGCACTTCACCTCGAAGGGCGATCTCGTCGCGAGCGTCGTCGCAGATCAGCTCGCGGCCCAGCGCGCGATGATCGAGGCGATGCCCGACGGGCCCGATGGGTTGGAGCACTTCATTCGCGAGTACCTTTCACCGGCCCACCGCGATGACCGGGAGAACGGATGCCCGTCGGCGGCACTGCTGGACGAGATCAGCCGCTGCGACATACAGATCCGTGACGCGTACACGACCGGCATGCGGTCCATCCTCGCCCTCATCGCACACCGCATGGACCCGGAGGACCCCGAGGCTTCCTACGATCGGGCGACAGGGCTGTTCACCGTACTGATCTGCACCTTGCAGCTCGCCCGCGCGCTCACCGATCGCGAACTCTCCGATCGTGTCCTCGCCGGCGGCCTCACCAACGCCCTGGCCCTGTCCCAGCCGTCGACAACCCCCTCGGGCTCACCACAACAGTAAGGATGGAAGCACCGATGAAGGCATTCGTGGTCGACCACTACGGCGAGGACGGACTCGAACTCGCCGATATCCCCACCCCGACACCGGGCCGCAACGACGTCCTCGTCGACATCCGCGCGGCGAGCATCAACCCGCTGGACAAGATGGTGCGTAACGGCGAATTCAAACGACTTCTCGAGTACAAACCGCCCTTCGTCCTGGGGCACGACCTCGCCGGCGTCGTGACTGCCGTCGGGGAAGACGTGCACGAGTTCGAAGTCGGCGACGAGATCTACGCCCGGCCGAGAGATTTGCGAATCGGGGCCTTCGCCGAGGCCATCGCTATCGACGCCGCCGACGTTGCCCGCAAGCCCGGCTCGCTGTCGTTCGAGCAGGCTGCCGCAGTGCCGCTGGTGGCACTCGCCGCCTGGCAGGCACTCGTCGAGACCGCCGACCTTCAGCCCGGACAGAAGGTGCTGGTCCATGCGGGCGCCGGCGGTCTCGGATCGACGGTCATCCAGGTCGCCAAACACCTCGGAGCCTTTGTCGCCACCACCGCGCACACCAAAGACCTCGATAAGGTCCAGGCGTTGGGGGCCGACAAGGTCATCGACTACACCACGCAAGACTTCACCCGGGAGCTCTCCGGCTACGACGTCGTCCTCGACTCTCTCGGTGTAGCCAGCTTGCAGAAGTCACTGACCGTACTCGCCCGCGGTGGTATCGCGATCAGCGTCGTCGGACCACCCGACCCGGGCTTCGCCAAACAGATCGGTCAGCCGCTGCTCTCACCCGTCATGTACCTGATGAGCCGCAAGATCCGCGCGCAGGCCAAGAAGCTGGGCGCGCGCTACTCGTTCTTCTTCATGCGAGCCGACGGCAACCAGCTCGCGCATCTGGCCTCGCTCTACGACCAGCAGATCCTGTACCCCGTGCTCGACCGGACCTTCCCATTCGAGGACACCCCCGAGGCGATGGCCTATGTCGAGCGCGGCAAAGCCAACGGAAAGATAGTGATCACACAATGACCGCCATCCATCGAGCCCACAGCGCCAGATCCCGGTGTCGCGCGTGCCCGAGGTCCGAGCCCGATTCAAAATTCCGGTTCGCGGTTTTGCCGGGGTCGCCGAGAACTTCTCAGGTTACGGCGGACCGCACAGTCCGCCGTAACCGCTGGCCCACGGGGCGGGTCATTGCTGGGTGGTGACCCGCGGTTTCGTGCGGATCGGCGGGACGTGAAAGTTGGGCGGCGGTCATAGCGTCTGTCTCATCATGAACGGCGGGAACGCTGCAACGCGCTGTCTTCCTGCCATGGTTCGGACGCACCCTGTTTCGGGTCCACGCGCTCGAGCTTGGTCCAGCCGGACCAGCCTCGCTGCTTCAACAGCTCGATCAGTCGATGGGCCGATGGCGCGCTGTCGAGCGCGAGCGTGTCCAGCAGCTTCGCGAATGGTGGCTCGATGTCGACATCACCGACGTAGTCCTCGCCCTGCTCGTCGGCCACCTGCGTGATGTAGGCGGCTGTCTTGTCGGCAAGCTCGACCAGCCTCGGGTCGTCATCGGTCCATTCGAGAGCCTGGCCCAGGGCGAGATAGAAGTCGATGAACTGCGGTTCGGCGATCTGCTCCCGCTTGCGTGCCACCCACTCCGAGACTCGCGCGGGTGAGTGCGCTGCCAGCGGGATCCAGCCGTCGCGTTCGACCTCGACGATCCGCTCCTCGACCCCGAGCGCCCGCAGCCGGTCGAGAAACTCCACTACCTCCGGTGGCAGCGCCAAGTTCTCCCCGGCGGCGAGGTGGGCGATCCGCTCGCGGTGCCGCTGCCGCTGCCTGATCTCCGCCCGCAGCCGCTTGTCGATATCCGCGACCGCCGCAGCGAACTCCTCCTCGTCGGCCTGTAGCAGCTCTCGCACGCGCGCCAGCGGAACCCCGGCCTCGGCCAGGGTCCGGATCTTGATCAATTCGACCAGCGTGCCCGCGTCGTATCTCCGATAGCCGGAGTGATCCCGCTCCGGCTCCGGCAGTAGCCCTTTGGCGTGATAGTGCCTCACCGCGCGCACTGTCACTCCGGCGTACGACGCCAGCTCGCCAATGGTCAGCATCGGACCAGTCTTCCAGTCCTGGAACTCTTACGACGTCGCCTGAGGGGCTCGGCCTTGTGCACTCCGGATGAGCTGGGCGACTTCCAGGGCATGGGTGAAGACCAGCCCGTGACCGGCATCGAGCCAGAACGTCGAGATGTGCGGCCGCTCGCGGACGAGATGCTCGATGCCGGCACGCCAGTTCTGATTGAGCCGCGATGCACGCCCTTCACCGCTGTCGCCGGCCATATTGGTCGACATGATCATGGTGATCGGACACTCGGTCTTCCGGTACCGGTCGAGGATCATTTCGGACCGAATCACATCGAGCTCGAGGTTCAGGTCGAGGATTTCCTGTCCGGTGAGCAACACCTGACGCGCGGTGCCCTTGGCCTGCTCGGCCTCGGGCCGCGTCGCCTGGTACTCCCACATTGCGCGGAACTCCGGCAGATCGACCTCGGTGATGAACGGTTCGGGCACCGGGTTCGCGCCGTCGACGAGAACGAGTTCGGCGACGGCATCAGGATGCTCGCAGGCATAGTGCACGACCAGGTCCGCGCCCAGCGAGTAGCCCACGAGCACCGGCTCCGACGGCGGGTCGAGGCGTCCCAGCTCCGCCATCACGGCAACGAGATCGCTGAGGAACGCCTCGAAGGAGTACCGGTCGGCGGCCGAGGAAAGACCGTGCCCCCGCAGGTCGAAGGTCACCACGTCGTGGTCGCGCCGCAGCAGCTCGATCAGCTCGTGGAGATCGGACTGTGTCGAACTCAGCCCAGGGCACAGCACCAGCGGTCGCCCCTCGCCACCGCGAGACACCGGGATCGTGACACCGTCGTGGTGAACCGTGAAGTGCCGCATCGCATCGGTCTTCGTAGTCATGCCCACCATGCTGAGGGGTTGACCCTGCGTCAGGGTCAATCTCCGACGTCTATTTCTACTGCCGCAATGGCAAACCGACGAATTCGTGGTGATCAGTGGCGAACACGGCCACCGCGGCAACCTGAATCGATGGCCTTTCATCTACCATTCCGGTGACAGTCTCAGGCCAGGCCAGGCCAGGGCAACAGACCTGCCGGCTGTGCGGAGTCTCGCCGTTGGGACTGGTAAATGGGCTCAGAAGCAACTCGATTCGGAAGCAAGACTACGGTCCAACCGGCAGGACCACCGACATTCGAGCCGAGGCGAACCAGAGGGTCAGACCAACTGCGTTGGCTACCCGAAACACAAGCCGGGCCGATTCCGATAAGGCTGGCAGTTCCCGAGCTGCACACTACGCAGAATCTGCGGGACGGAACCAAAGCCGACAACGCAAGGTGCACTGCCATGGCGGTGCGTCATGGCCGCACGTCACCCTTTCCGTCGACGCGGAGGCATGCACCTGCACTCGGACGTACACCCCTACCTCGGAAAGAGACCATGACATCACCCCGGCGACATGCTGCCACCCTCCTTTCGTGCATGGCAGTGACGCTCACAGCCGCCGCTTGCACCGCCGAAACAGCATCAACACCAACCACCACAACACCGGTCACGACATCAGTCGTAACCGCCGCCCATACGACACACCTGCCGCCTACAACCACTGCCGCACCCCCGGCTCCGACCGCACTGGAAACGACCACCGCACCCACCCCGCCGCCAGCTGCGATCGCGCCTGCCCCGCCCGCAGCAGTGGTACCCACACCTCCAGCGGTGGTCGCGCCGGTGCCACCGCGACCGGCAGCTCCCAACGTCTACTACTCCAACTGCGCCGCCGCCAAGGCCGCGGGTGCCGCGCCGCTGCGGCGGGGAGAACCCGGCTACAGATCAGAGCTGGACCGCGATAAGGATGGCGTCGCCTGCGAATAAGGCAACCGACGCTGTTTGTGCTTGCGCGGCAGAGGAAGTGCAGCAGGGCATCTTAGAAGGGGCTGAGAAGACCCCCGGTTTACGCGTGATTTGCCGGGGTAACAGTGACCGCAAGCGAGTCCCACCTGATCGTTTGAAGCAGCGACGACACCGACGACGTCGGCCCCATACGGCGCGTACGCCGATCCGGCGGCGACGATTTATTTGAAGTACCGGGGCGACTCGAACCAGTGCGTCTCGCAGTTGACGACGAAGATCGCGGGAGACCGTCCCGATACCGAATACGGCATCCACCATATCCGTGAGCGGAGTGTCTGAAGGCTCTCAGGAGTACGAGGTTTCGGGCCAGATCACTTGCCCGAACCTTGGAACGTTCGATGCTTACGGCTCAGGAACGATCAATGTCGCCAGCGGTGTTACACACTACTACTGGTGGTCGCAATCTCCAGGTACCAGGAGTGCCACCGTCACAATCGGATCTCAGTAAAGTCCTCCGGCTATTCACCTTCGCGACATGCTGGAAAATAGCCACTTCATCACCGCGGGTTGCGCGGCGACTCGCACGGCGTTCGCAGCGCATGTGGCACCGACGCGGGGCCGTCCAGCAAAATGCCGTACACCTTGCGCGCCTGCGATTCGTCGATGTCCATGATGCGCGACAGCAGGCGGGTCGCCAACTCGACGATCTCCGCATCATCAGCCGCCTCCACGTTGCGCGTCTTGAGCCGACCGACCACCCCGGTGGCCTGGTTGAACGAATGATTGCCTGCGGCGACCAGTCCCATACTCGCGTTGAGCAGGAGTAGCGCACCGCACGCGTGCCGTCGGCCGGCAAGACGCCGGCCTTGCCCACGTCGACGAGTTCGGTTCGCGCGGCGTCGATTCGCACCGGAACGGCCCCGATACGCCCGCTGGCGGGCACCGGTTTGTGGAAGTCGTTCGAGCTGCCCAGTCCCACCGCACCCAATGCGGAGCCGGGGGCGCGGGGGCGGTCGGTGGCCGGGCCCATGAGTGCGTTCAGCACAGGCCCCGGGACATGTACCGCTCGATCCGGTGGTTCGCCCGAGCCACGGCCGGGCGGCAGGATCGGCTGTGGTGAGCTACGTCGTCTCGCGGCGGAGACGTTTGGGTCGCGGCGGCGAGACCCCGGCCCTGCCCAGGTACGACCTATCCGGATTGATTGCGGCCGCTCGTTTCGGGAAACCGTGGACAACGAACGATCCGGACCCGGAAATTCTTTGGTGACCTGTCGCGGGTCTTCGCCGCACGGCGGGGTCTCGCACGATCGCAGGAGGTGTTGCGTTGTCTGCCGACCGCCACGACGGGGATACCGCGACGGGCGCCGACCGCCCTGGCGGCCCGGCCCCTCGGAGTGCGGCCGCGGCCGCCGAACGATTCGCTGTCCGCAGTGCCGCGGCGTTGTTGGGCGCTGGGACCGTCGGTATCGGGTTCGGTGTGCTCACAGCGCTGGTCCGCGCACGGTGGGAACCGATGCAGACAGCCGATCAGGCGGTCACCGACAGCCTGGTCTCCGTGGTGGCGGAGCACAGGATTCTGCGGAACATCCTCACCGGCATCACCGATCTCGGCGCGACCGGCACGCTGGTCCTGGTGCTCGCCGTCTGTGGGCTCTGGCTGCTCGTTCGTCGTCTACCACGCCTTGCTGTCTACGTGGTGCTCACAGGCACCGGTGGGTTGATCCTCAACCCGATCGTCAAAGAGCTTGTCGCCCGGCTACGTCCGGTCGTGGCGACTCCCGTCTACAGCACCGACGGGTGGAGCTTCCCCAGCGGACATGCGATGAGTTCACTGGTGTGCTACGGCGTTGTCCTGCTGGTTTTCGCGCCGATCCTGCCGGCGGGCCCACGCCGCGCGGTGACCGTGTTCGCGGTCCTGATCGTGGCGGCCGTCGGCCTCAGCCGGATAGCGCTGGGCGCGCATTACCTCACCGACGTCCTCGGGGGCTGGCTGCTCGGATCGCTGTGGCTTGTGCTGGCCACCGCCGCGTTCCACCGATGGCGGGGCGACGCCCGAGTCGGCAACGCGGGCCCGCTGCCCGGTGACGTACCACCGGCCGACGAAGACGACTTGCGGCCGGTCCCGCTTCGGCATGCGCCTACCCTGCCCCACCCATGGCGAGGAATCGGCGAACTCGCGGTCGCGTGGGTGCTGCTCGTCGGAGGGCTCGTCGGAATCGGCATGCTGGTGCGCACACCGGAAGCCGAAAACCCCGTCCTGCGATGGGATCACAGCGTCGTGGCAACGTTTGCCGAGCACCGTAACCCGACGCTCACCTCCGTCCTCGGCGTGTTCGGCGAACTCGGCAATACCACCGCGGTCATCACGGTCGCCCTGATCGTCGCCGCGCTGGCGGTGGGCGTCCTGCGCAGCTGGCGCCCGGTGTTGTTCCTCGGCAGCGCGCTGCTGGGTGAGATCACGCTGTTTCTCACCACCGCCGCGATCGTCGACCGCGACCGCCCCCAGGTTCCGCACCTCAATCCCGACCTGCCACCCACCGCCAGCTTCCCTTCCGGACACGTCGCCGCCTCGCTGACGCTCTACTCAGCCACCGCCGCACTCCTGTGGGCCACCACCCGCCGACGACGGCATCGGCTTCTGTCCGCCGCCATCATCCTGATCCCCGCGCTGGTGGGCGTGCAGCGAATCTACGCCGGTGCGCACTACCCCACCGACATCATCGGCGCGGTCCTACTCGCATCGATATGGACAGCGATCACCTGGTTGGTCGTCGAACCCGTCGAGACCCTCCGGTCAGACGCAGGCGCACGTTCGCCACGCCCAGGCACGATCGAAGAATCCGCACCGATCCACCAACCGGATCCGCTCTGCGACATCGAGTCTCTGCCGATCCCCCGGCGGCACCCCCGTCACCCCGAAAATCGGTGAAAGCCCCCGCCGGTTCTCAACCCGCTGTCCCTCGACCGGCGAACACGGGGGACCACCACAGGCGCACCGAATAGCGGTTCAGTCCTGGTCCGGATATCCCCATTCCAGATCGATGTCCGCCTCAGGCGCGATACCGCGAATGACATCTGTGACGTCGCGTTCGAAGATCTTGCTCCACTCGCCGAACCCGCGGACGATGATCGGGCCATTCTCGCTGGATGCCTTTACCCAGGGCGGGTTGTGAAAGACGCTCACCTGCATCCACGAGTCGATCCCGTGCTCCTTCAACACCCCCTCCACAGCCACCTCGATGTTGTCGGCTTCCGCTGGAGAGGAGAGCTTTTCGACGTACAGCGAGAGGTGAATGTTCACGGACATGAGCGATACCCTCCTGCGATCCCTATCGATTTCGACTGTATCCGCCGCTGATCCGTCGTCCAAAAAGGCGGCCAGCTGCCACCAGGCGAGGCAGTTGGGCAAGGTCCCACGCAGGCTGTGTAAGACAACGAATCAGGGGTCGGTAAGCGCGGATACCTGGCAGGGGGTGGTGGCTTTCACCGGGACGCCAGCCACCCGGAATATGCAGTGCAAGCCGTTCGACCCCGAGTCCAAGGGCATCGTCGAACGCGTGAACCGCTATTCCGAGATCGCGTTCCTGATCGGCCGGCGTTCAGTTCACCAGAGGGTTTCTCTGTCATCCCCCGGGATTCACTGATAGATGCGGAAATTGGCTCCCGCCCGTGAGATCCGCGCCAGATACGTCACTGTGGGGCTGGGCGCTGGGCGATGAGGTGGAAGAAGCGGGCCGTGTGAATGTAGGGGACGCGGTGGGCCAGCGCCAGTTCGAGGCGTTCGAGCTTGCGGTAGAACTCGGGATCGGACTTGCGTTCGTCGTCGACGATGTAGTCGCAAACGTTCCGGATCCCGAGATGGGCGAGGACATCGAATCCGGCGGCCACCAAGTCGGCTTTGACGTGCTCGGGATAGCAAGCGCGGGTTTCGGCTCGGTAGGCGACGCTGTAGCGGGTAGGGGCGTCCAGCATCCGCAACGCCGCATCCAGATCCAGGCTTCGTACCGCGGTGAGCAGTGGATCGGCGTCGGCGTTCGGCGCGATCACCGACAGCACTCCGTCTACCCGCAGGGGTACCGCGAGTGTTGCGATCACCCCTACCAGGTCGGGCAGGTACTGGATCACGTTGTGGCACAGCAGAACATCGAAGCGGCTCGAACCGAACTCGTGACCTAGGGTGTCCAAGCCGGCCTGGCGGGTGGTGACACGGTCGGCGAGGCCGCGTTGCGCGGCCGCGGCGCGCGCCTCGGCGAGGGACTGCTCGGAGATGTCGGCGATAGTGACGCGATGGCCCCGGGCGGCCAGTTCCAGCGCGTCGAGCCCGTTACCGCCGCCCACGTCCAAAACCTCCAACGACCCCACAGGTAGGTGGGTGGTCAGGTTCGCGGCCGCGGTCGTGTACCGCAGCCGGCCCCATGGACTGGCTTGCCACCGCTGGAACTCGCCGAGCTTGTCGTCGAACACATCTGCCCGTGATTCACTCACTGTGCTCCACCCGGCCTTTCGGATCAGGGTTCGATTCGGAGTGTTCGATCGTTCCCGGTGGGTTGAGGGTCGCTGACGTCATTCTCGCTCCGGTGTGATGCGGGTCGAGTCGGTCGTGAGCGCGTGGTCGATGACGGCCGCCTCGGTGAGGCAGCGGACGATTTCCTCGGCGACGAGATGATCACCGAGATCGGAGAGGTGCACTCCGTCGGCACGCCACAGCGAGGCCGGTGTTGCGGCTGCCGCAGCAACACCGGCTACCCACCCCAACGCCGATCCCGTCGTCATGAACCGGTCCCACACGTCGATGAAGCACGCGTCGGCATCGAAAGCTACCTGGCGCGCACGTTCGTTGTATCGGGCGAGTTCGCCGTTGACCCTGTCGGTGTCGATGCCGGGCAGCCACCCGATCGGCGGCGCCGCGATCACCGCCCGCGTCTGTGCGTGCGGTTCGAGCGCTTGCAGGGCTGCCCGCAAATTGGCCTCATACGCGTCGATCGGCACGCCTTCGGGTCGCTGCTGAAAACGCAGCCAGACGTCGTTGGTGCCGCAGCCGACGACCGCTACCTGCCACCCTTGGCCGGGATCGGTGGCCCGGACTTCGGCGAGGACGTCAGATGAGGTCGCTCCGCCGACCGCGAAGTTCACCGACTCGATATCGAGCGACGGGTGACGGGTTTGCAAGGTGATGGTGACGGCGTGGGCGAAGCCACGGTGTCGCCACTGGGTGACCGCCACCATGCTTCCGACCTCCGGGAGGTCTGCTGGGTCGGAGAGACGAGGGTTGTACGCTTCGCAGGCCTCGATCAGGCTGTCGCCCCACCACGCCATCCGCACCGACTTCCGCGGCCTGGCAGTGGAGCCGGACGGTCCAGACGACTGTGCGGTCGGATGCATGGCGTTCACGGCGCGAGTCGGCGCCGGTCGGGCACTGGTGTCGTATCGGGCATCGTCTCCTCGCGACTGTGATGCTGACCGAGGAGTCCATGCTACAAGCCGGCACGGACCGAGCTGCGCGACAACCGCGGGGGCTGCGTGTCCCGCGAATACACCGAACCCGCGTCGCCACGCACCGGGCACCGCATGATGTATTTCGTTCGAAACAGGTAGGGGCCGTGAATGAGCGAGCGTGTCCGGCATGCAAAGGAGATCCCCGCGCGACTCACCCTCGATCAGGACGCGCCGGCCTTCCGCATGGAGTGCGTCGCACCGCTCGTATTGCCGTGACGGCGGCAGCAATCATTCCGAGCCGTATCGGAACGGCCCTGTGCACGGTGCGAGTCGCGACTGTCAGAACGGAGTTCGTTCGAGCCACCGGATCAGGGTGCTGGGATCGCCGTGAATTTCGACTCCGGGGCCGTCGGGCCGAATTCGTCCGAGCAGGACGAGCAGGAGGGTGGCGGCGCGTGCCCGCACGGCGACGGTCGCCTTCGTGGAGGCGTGTTCCCAGGCGATCGAAGGACCCGAGGGACGGATGAACCATTCGCCGTCGGAACCGAGTCCCTGGTCCGTGGCGCGCAGGTGCAATGTGGCGCCGCCGGGCAGGACGGTTTCCGCGCGCCGGGTGAGTCCGACCCTCAGCAGGTCGAGCCATTCGCTGATGGCATCGGCAGCCACGGCGGGTTCGATCGAAACCGGTCGCCCGAGGGCCAGTAGTGCGTCCGCGTGGTGCGCGACGGCCTCGTGGGTGAGGCGGCGAATCCACCAGCCGACCGGGCGTGGTGTTCCCAGGGTGGTCCAGACCTCGACATGTGCGCCGGTACTGTCGACGGCGGCGAGGACGAGTCTGGCGCCTTCCGACAGCCATCGTGCCGCTGCCCGCGGGTCGGCGGGCCGTGCTCCCTCGGGTACGGCTCTGGTGTCGAGCTCCACGGTGGATCGATCGGTGATCATCGCCGCCGCCCATCGCTGGGCCCGTCCGACGTGGGTGGTGAGGTCGGCCAGTGTCCAGCCCGGACATGTGGGAATCGTGGTTGCGGGATCAGCCTCGCGCAGAAGTTCTGCGAGCGCGTCGGTTTCGGTGATCAGTGCCGCCCGGTGTAGATCCGTGGTCACAGTACGAGGTTAGTTCCGCAGCAGGTCTCTTCGGCACTGGAAATCCGTGGTGCGCCTGGGCCCGCTGGTCCTGAAGGCTTGTTGTAGCGGGTGGAGTCCCGAATAAGTTGAGGTGCGCGCCCGGCAACCCACCGCAGAGCGTGGCGCTCGGTCAGCGTCGGGCTGTCGCGCTGCTGGCCTCGGCTGGTCGGAACCGCCAGCGGTGAACGGAGTCGACGATCTCGGCGCGGATGCGTAAGCCACCGGCGCCGGACAGCCCGCCGCCCGGCGGAGGGTGTTCTACTGACAGTTACGTTCGTCGGATCCGTCGCCACAGTCGTCGTCGCCGTCGCACAGCCATTGTTTCTGAACGCATCTGTCATTGTCGCATCTGAATTCATCCGGCTCGCCCGGGAATTTGCCGCTGCGGCATTCACTGCGGGCTCCGCCTGGGGCGAATTCGAAGAACACCAGCGTCTCGGTGTCGACGGGTACGGCGAATCCGGCCATGGCCGGTGCCGACACCAGTGTCAGCCATATCGCGGTGGCCCCTAGAACCGGTCCAGCGTAGAAGCGGCCAGCAGTCCTGCCCCGCCCTCTCGATCGCTGCGGCGATTCAACAGTATCGGCGGTCGGAGTGCGGAATGCGGTCGGTCTCCTGCTGGTGAATCGCGGCAATTGAGCTCGGCGGTGCGTCAGCGGCGCCACGGCTCCCCGATGGATTATCGTCAGGCTCCCTGAGGGACATGCAATCCGCCTCGAGCGTCGGTCGGCCCAGGCGTTCAGTACTGACCTGAAGTACGTATCAGGGGAGGAATTATGGACATTACCGAGCTGATCCTCGATGACCACCACGAGCAGCGGCGGCTGTTCGCGATCCTGGAGCAGATCGAGCCCACGGAGACCGACGCGCTCTCCGCGGTCTGGAGCAGGCTGGCGGCCTTCCTCGAGCTGCACGCGCAGGCGGAGGAGGAGATCTTCTACCCCGCACTGCTGCAGGCGGGCATCGCGGCCCGGCGCGCGGGCGGGGTGGAAGACGAGACACTCGACGCTATCGGCGACCACAACGAGATCAGGGACGCGATCGCCGAAGTGGCGCGTCATCAGGCCGGCACCGAGGACTGGTACGCCGCCGTCGCGGCGGCGAACTCGGCCAACAGTGATCACATGGCCGAGGAAGAACGCGAGGGACTCACCGACTTCCGCAGGCTGGCCGGATTGTCGAGCCGCCATCGGTTGGCCGTCGCCTTCGCCGCTTACGAGGCGCGGAACTACGCAGGCGTCGAGCCCGTCGACAAAGATCCCGTCAGCTATGTCCGGGCGGCGGAGAGGAAGCTGCCGACAGCTGCGAGCGGGTCGCTGAATGTCGGCACTCTGAAGCGGAACTGACCTCGGCAGACCGGCCGCGGCAGTCGTGGCGGCCGCGCCTCCAGCGCCGTACCCCAGCCGAAAGGGTGTGAATCCGCCGCAGAACGCGGACGAGAGCGGCGAGGATGTCTAGTTCTCGGTGCGGCGATCGGGCGGAACGACCCGTTGCCGATCGGCGGCGATCTGGCGCCGCCGGGCCGCCATCGCATCCGCGGGGGAGGAGCCGGTGGACAGCGCGCGAAAGATGGCTGCCGCGTCCTCGATCGCGTCCCGCGCCCCGACTCCTTCAGCGGGTGTGATGGCGTGATCGGCGTCGCCACACAGGACCACCGGAAGCCGTGGAGCAGCGGCGGCGGCGAAGGGGACGTTGCGCGCATTGGAGACATGCACGGTCTCCGTCTCGGCCAACAGAAGATCTACCACGTCGGAGACGCCCGGGGCGACCGTTCGAATGAGTTCCGCCCACTCCGCTACCAGATGGAAGCCGATGTTCTCGACGGGAAGAGGCGGGCGGGTGACTCTGGCGAACCAAACGGAAAGTCCTTCGTCCCAGAAGTGGCCGAACACGCCCGCCGGGCGGCCGTCCGCATCGATCCGGCCGTCGAAATGCAGCACCGTGCTCTTGGTGCGCAACGCTTGGGCACGCTCGGTACGGCCGTAGAACACAATCTGCCCGGCGTACTCGGGTGTTCGCTCCGGTTCGATCCGGCGGCGGGCGAGGGAGTCGATGCCGTCGGCCGCGATGACGACGTCGTCGGTAGGCAGCCGGGTAGCGCCGCTGTAGAGCACACCCTGGTCGACATCGGTGACCGCAGTGCCGTAATGGAATTCCGCCGCTGTAGCGGCGGCGAATTCGGTCAGCACCGACATGAGTTCGGCGCGCAGGTACAGCCGATGACCACGGCTCGGCCCGAAACGCGCTTCGCGCGGCTGGTATTCGACCCGAAGTGCATCCACTGGATGAGCGACCTCGTCCAGCCGGTCGGCGGGCACGCCGAGGCCGGTGAGCGCGGCGTGCGCACGGTCGTCCAGCACCAGGAATGCACCGGCGCCGACCGATGGCTGAGATTCGTATACCCGGGCCGGAATGCCCTCGCCGCCAAGGGCTCCGGCGAGAGCCGTCCCTGCGATTCCTCCGCCGATGATGGTGACCATGCGCTCAGCGTAGAGCGATATCCGCTGAGCCACTGCCGATCCCCGCATCGACAGCGCAGCGTCTCGTCAGGGACTGCCAGGTCGAATGTGGCTCTGCCGCGACCGGGTTCAGGAACGCAGCGACTGCCGCGTCGGGGAGGTGGTCGCGCTCAGGTGCAACGGTGACGGCGCGGGACGCCTCGGCGTACAGGGTGGCGGCCTGCTCGAGGTCGTCCGCCCGCATCAGTTGCGGGACGACGCCACGGTTCTCGAGCAGGCCGCCGTCACGGAGGGGTGGACACGGCGGCACCTTCGCGGAGCCGGGCCTGGCTACATCCGGAGGGCGGCGTCATGCGGCACTGCGCTGTGAGCCCGATGCTCATGCCGCCGCTGGTGGGGCTGCTACCGAGCAAACCGGGCGATGTCTTTCGCGACGCGCTCTGGTGCTTCGAAGGGGAACGCGTGACCGAGCCCGGGGTAGATCAGCAATTCCGAACCGTTGATGTAGCTGTGTAGCACGCTGGAGTTGGCGGCAGGTTCTTGCTCGTCGTTTTCAGCGCCCAAGATGAGGGTGGGCAGCCGCAGGGCGGGCAGGCTGCTGACGACGTTGGTGGTGGGGTCGAAGAGCCAGCCGGTCATCGCGGCGCGTTGACGGTTGAGGCCGGTCAGGTTCACGCCGACCCGGTTGTGGCGCAGAGCTGTTCGTCGACTCCACGCGGCCAGAGCATCGGGGTGGCCGCTGAAGTACAGCGGGATGACTTGGTCGGCAGGCACAAGCGGGTCGAATGCAGGTATGCCCGGACCAGACTGGGCAGGTCGGGCAGCACCTGCTGTGATCCACCGGGGCCGGTACCCATCAGGATCAGCGCCCCGACGTCATCGGGATGGTCCACAGCCATGCGTTGCGCAACGAATCCTCCGAGGGAGTAGCCGACAACGGTGGGGCGGTTCAGGTGCAGAGCCCGGATCAGGCCGGTGGCCTGATCCGAGAGTTGCGGGACGGTCGAAACGGCCGACGACCCGGCTGGGGTCCGTCCCACGCCGTCGGAGTCGAAGATGACGACGTGGTTGGTCGCGGCCAGTCGGTCGAGCAGCGCCGGGTCCCAGTCGTCCATGCTGAATCCGAGACATGGGGTCAGCAGGAGAGTTGGTCCGTGTCCGAAGCTGCGGTAGGCGATCGGCAATCCAGCGACGGTGACGACGTGGGTGGGTGCTGTCAACGACGGTGACAGGTCGAGGTGATCAGCCGAGTCGATTTCGGTGTGAGCGGGCCGACCGGCCGTGGGGGCGGCGCCAGCAGCGGCGGGAGCGATCAGCACCATGCCGGCGGCCAGGGCCGTCACGACGGCCAGGGTCGGTGTCGGGTGTCGCGAGGCGAGCCGGCCCCGGCGGGGCGTCGGCCCGCGGTCGGGTGTTGCCGTTGTCGGCTGCGGCGGGTGAAAAGCGGACATGTCGGCTCCCTTGTGGTTCCGGACGGGCGGGGTCGAGGCGGTGCTGCGGTGAGACCAGCCGGATGCCTTCGAACTGCGTTCCGCGTGCTGCTCACCCGGCTGAGTGGTCGTGCCGGCCATAAGAGACGCCAACGACCCGAAAGGATTCACTGCGGCTTTCTGCACATCAGCCCCAACGCGGCTGCGCGGGGGTAGGCCACGACGCCGACAGCTGGTGGGTTGCTGCTCGCGGCATACCTCGCCGCGATGGACCTCGACTTCCACCTCGGCACCGAACGAGCACCGGAACTTGCAGCCGCCGTCACCAGAATCGCCGCCCGCTACACAACAGCCACGCGCGAGACTCGAGCGACCGTCGACCCGCTCACCACTGTCCATCCGCACGCGCGGACTGTTGAATCTCGGCACACCTGCGCCAGTGCGATACCGGCCGGCCGGAGTCGTGCGCTTGCACTGTTTTCCGTCGGCTCAGTCCGAAATCACGAAATCCGGCGCGAAGGAGAGCTACCGCACCTAGCCGCTCCTCGGGCGATAACTCGAATAGCGACCTGGGGCTTATCAGTCCGGTGCTGGTCGACTCAGGAATCTCTTCATGATTGCGGGTCTGGTTGGGGAACAGCGCCGCCTTCGGTGAGCATCGGTCGCGGATCGGCACGCTCGCGATCGTCCTCTCCCCCTCGACGGTTCCTCTGTACGCGCGGGACCGGTAGTGCGCTGATGAAGGCGCGCAGATGCCCATCGACGTCGGCTGGTTTGACAATCGAGCTGAGGTGACCGGCATCGGCCACGATCACCAGTTCAGCACCGGGTATCCGGGCGGCGGCGCGCACCTTGTGCCGTAACGGGATCATGCGGTCTTCGGCGCCCGCGATGACCAGGACCTGTGCGCGCCCGAGAGCCGACGAACCAGCGCTGTGGTCACAGGTCGACACATCGGCCAGCAATGACAGCAACGTCATCGTTCGCAGGGAAGCAATGAGCCTGCGGGCGCGATGGAGCGAGACGAACGGCGTGCACCCGCTCGGCGCAGTCCGACGTCCGGCGAGTTCAGGGTGTCGGCGTTCGCTGGTGTCGGTGAGCAGGCGACGCAACGGGGGTATCGCCCACCACAGCACGCGCACCACGGGACCGACGACGAAATCAGGCAGACGCAAGGCGATTGCACCCCACCTTCGGTGAACGCAGTCCAGGAGTGCGACTCCGGCCACCAGGCGGCCGAACAGCTCCGGACGCTGTTCGGCCAAGGCGGACACCGCCATCCCTCCCAGCGAGTGTGCGATGATCACTACCGGACGCTCGGAGGCGATAGCGTCGATGACCGTTCCGATGTCACGCCCTAGCTGCGAGACCGTGGCCCGGCCGGTCGCCGGTTCGTCGGAGCGGCCGTGCCCACGGTGGTCGAACAGCACCATGCGACCCAGGTCGGCGAGAGTCGCGCGCTGACGGCCCCAATAGATCAAGCCGGTATTGATACCGTTGACGAAGAGGAGGGTGTGCGGACCGGCCGGGTCTCCGTCGAGTTCGACATGCAGTCCGACGCCGTCCTCGGTGATGATCCGCATCTCATCCATGCCGAGGATTATGCGTTCAGTTCCGACATTGCTTGCACGCCAGATCTATTCTTCCGAAGGTTGATGACATCCAGGGGGACTTACCGTGGCGCAGGGGCCGACGTTGATAGTGCATCTGACCGATGTTTTCGCGCCCCGGGTCGGGGGCATCGAGGTGCTGGTCGAGTCCCTGGCTCGCGCACAGGCCGCTGTCGGCGAGGAAGTTCACGTCATCACCGCGACCGTCGGCGGCAGCGACTCGGATCTGCCGTTCCGCGTTCATCGACCACGCCGAATGACCGACGTGCGCAGCATACTTCGGCGCCTGCGGCCCAGTGTCGTGCACATACACGTGAGTGTGGCGTCACCGCTGGCGCTGTATTCCGCGCACCACGCGCTTCGGTCGTGTATCCCGCTCGTGATCACGGTGCACAGCATGTGGGATCCCCCGGTCCGGGCCTGCTACAGCGTGATCGGGCGGCTGGCCGGCTGGCACGACGGCATGGTGTTCACGGCGGTGAGTACAGTCGTCGCCGACCAGGTCGGGCGCGCGTTGTCCAGTACCCCCGTCGTAGTGCCCAACGCGGTGGCAACTGATCTGTGGAGGGCGCCGTCCGCGGGTGGCACCGATCTGCATGTCGTTTCGGTGGGCAGGCTGGCCACGCGCAGGCAACCGTTGACGCTGCTCGAGGTGCTGCGGCTGGCGCAGGACCGGCTGGCCGGTGAGGTGCGCGTGCGCGCCACGATTGTCGGCTCGGGACCGCGCCGCGGTGCGATGCTCCGCTATATGCGCAGGCATGGCATGGCCGAGTGGGTGCACTTGGTGGGTTCGCAGGATCATCGGGTGGTGCGCGAGATCTTGGCGTCGGCGGACGTGTACCTGAATGTCACACGTCGCGAGGCCTTCGGGTTGGCAACCCTGGAGGCCCGCACGGCCGGTGTTCCAGTGATCGCTCGATCCGGCACCGGCGTCGCAGATTTTGTCGAGGACGGCCGTGAGGGTTTGCTGGGCCGCTCCACCGAGGACCTCGTCACCGCACTGGTATCGTTGGGCCGGCGACGGACATTGCGGGAACGCATCAGCGCCCATAATCGAGCCGTACCCCCCGCCGAATTCAGTTGGCCTGTCGTATTGGATCGGCTGCGTACCTGCTACGACGATGCCGCACGGCGCGTGATGGCAGCGGCCCACGGGGAGGACACGCTCGGATGATCTCGCCAATACATGTCGCCCGCATCGGGTGGAGCAACGTCGAGCACTTCCGAAAACGGTTCGTCAACACGACGATCAGCGGTTTTGCGCATGACCTCGCGCGGGCCGTACGGCTGCTGCACCAGGATCCGCCGACGCGCACGACGCCTGCCCGCGCCGAGCGCGTGATCATCACGTTGTCGACGGTGCCGCACCGTGTGCGGTACCTGGGTCCGGTGCTGCGCAGCTTGCTCGACCAGACCGAACCCGCCGATCGAGTTGTACTCACCTGGCCGCTGCACTCGCTACGCACGGGTGACCCCTACCCGCAACCGCCGGCACTGCCATCTGGTGTGGAGGTGCTGCGGTGTACGGATCTGGGCCCAGCGACAAAACTGTTGCCCACGCTGCTGGCCGAGCCGGACGCGGTCATCGTGGTGGCCGACGATGACGCGATCTATCCGGAAACGTTCGTCGCGGATCTGCTCGCGGCGCATCGCATGGAGCCGAAGGCCGCTGTGGGAGTGCGGGGATCAAGTGTGCGGTTCGATCGCGACCCACGATACTTCGGACACGTATGCGGAACCGCGGTGTCCGAGGCCACCCCAGTCGATGTGCTGATGGGTATGTGGGGATATCTGATCCCGCCCGGGGCGCTGGACGACGATGTCCACGATTTCGACGGCTGGCCGCCGGAAATGCGATGGCAGGACGACGTGTGGATCTCCGGGCACCTGGCGCGCCGGGGTGTACCGCGGTTGGTGATACCGGTACGCGGGGTGCCGATCGAGGCGGCGGGCGCGTTCGTAGGCGCGCTGCACCACACAGTGAACAGGTCCGGCCGTAACGAGGCCGTCGCCCTCAGCACGTTCCGAGACCGGTGGGGACCGTCGGCAGAATCACCGACGAAAGACCGCTGGGCTCGCGAATGAGCTCGTAGGCGGTCGGGTCCGGCTGCCGCATGTAGCGCGGAACCGCCCCTCCGCACACCTGCACGCGGAGTTGATGTCCAATGGCGAACCGGTGCGCGATCGGCCACAACTCGACCCGGATGTCGTCCTCATCGGTGTGTGGCTCGACCCGCCGAACGCCTTCGCAGATGTTGAGAGATCGCCCATCGGGATGAACGTCGCACACGCGCACGACGACATCGCAAACGCCACGCCCGCACTGCGGGTGTGCGGGGGCTATGCGCAACCGAAGCTCGGCGACCACCGTTCCGATGATCTCGAGCGGTGCGCCGAGCGGGTCGCTGGTGTAGGTCAGAAGGTCGGTCCGACTTTCGATCTGCCGACAGTCCTGTGGCCGAGAGAACCCGACGATCACGGGACCACGGGGAGCGGGCGTGGGGTCCGCAGGGTCGTATCGGAAATGATCGCTACCGGCCTGCTCAGCGGACACACGCGACAGCCGTCCGAACTCACGCAAGTGCCATCGTACGGGACTGGTTCCAGGTGGAGGCCAGGAAGCGTATTCGCGCCAGCGCCGGAGTCCGGTGACGAACAGGCGAACGGGCCTGCGAGACAAGCGATTCTCACCTCCACGCAGGTGGGTGTGGAACCACTGCAGGGCTTCACGATTCGCGACGACGAACTGGCGGAGGTTGTAATGCCCCCATGGTCCGATGGTGAGTCGCGGCGTACCACCAGCCGCACTCAATGCGGCATAGTCGCGAACGAGGCCCGGCAGGAAGATGTCGTACCAGCCGCCGACCAGATGCACCGGGGTTCCGGCGCACTTCGCGGGTGCGCGACCGTGATCGAGAAGTTCCCGCAACGGGCTGCCCGCCCCGATGTCGGCGATCACGGCTTGATAGAAGGAGACCGTTCGACCACCGGTCAGCACATCCAACTCCGCGGCCGGGCGGCCCGACGCGATCGCCCGGCGCGCCCGACGGGGCGCCCGCAGCGCGGTGATGAAGCTGTGATTCGAACACCAGATCAGCACGGACTCCAGCGCAGTCGAACCGCCGATGAAGATCGTGTCGGCCACCGATGAGGACGCGACATGAACTGAAACAGCCCGCAATTCGGGTATATCGGCCGCAATGGCCCAGTGCGCGAACCCCATCGCGCTCATTCCATGCAACGCCAACCGTCCGTCGAACCACACCTGACCTCGAAGCCACTCGATCGTCGCCAACCCGTCGGAACGCTCGGTGCTCAGCGGCAACACATCCTCGGCCGAGCGGCCGCCCTGCACCACCACCTGAAATCCCGCGCACGCGAAGTACAGTCCGTAGATGACGCCGAGCGGCCGACGTCCCATAGGGGATCGCACCAGGATGGTCGGTCCGGGTGCACTGGACGCACGGTAGTACCGGTCGGCGAGCAGGCGTTCACCATCCGGCATCGGAACGGACAGGTCTCTCTCTATCCGGAGGTCAAAAATCACGCTGGACAAACCATTCCGTGCCGCAGATCCGTCGAAACAGCGGCATCGGCAGCCGCTGCAACAAGCGCAGGGTGCGCACGCCGTCACCGCCACCCGCCTGGCTGGCATGGGCCATCATGCTGGCGCGCTTGACGCTCGCATGCCGTCGCACGTCGACCCGGTGGGTGATGTCCGCGCCGGGGACAAAGCTCGCGCTGAACCGATCCATCGCTACCCCCGCGGGCAACAATCCGACAGCGTGTACCAAGCGCAGTACCCTCAGTAACTGATCGCGATCGACTGTCGCCTCCAGCAACAACGGTGTGGCGGCCTGCCGCGCCGCCGCCGCAACCACCCGATGAACCTGCACATGATCGGGATGTCCGTAACCTCCGGATGCGTCATAGGAAGTGACCACCCCGGCCCGCTCCTCGATCAAAAGTGCAGCAAGCCGGTCGGCCGCCTGGGCGACAGGTACGCTGCAGAAGCCCCCTGGCACGTGACCGTCGAGTCCGGAATCCGCGTACCCGAGGAATTCCACCCGGTCGCATCCCAGGACTGCGGCTGATGCCAATGCCTCCCCCTCGCGACGCGCTGCGAGCTGCAGACCTGGTGGCGAGTCCGCAAGTCCTGCGGCGCCATCGGTCGCGAACACGACGACCGTGCGCCGTCCGGCCTCGCTGACCCTGCGCATCGTTCCCGCCGTCAACAGTGATTCGTCGTCAGGATGCGCGTGCACGAAGACCCATGGCGAATCCGGCGCGCCGAGACACTCGACGGGGGTTTGGGATATCACGCTTCGCGCCGATCGCGTGCGGCATTCTCCGCGGCGTCCAGGGCCACAGCCTCGGCAGGGGTGGGTGCGGATCCGCCGAGATGGCGGGGTTGCCACCACTGTCCCGTCCCGGACTGGGGGTATTCCCGCTGTGCCCGGTCCAAAAGTTCCTTCATACGGTCACGCAACTGGATGGTGACGTAGTCCGGGTCGTCGTCAGCGGCGGGAAACGTCGGCTCACCCACGATCACCGTGAGCGGCAGACCCCGCTGAGCGAGCTCGCGGTGGCGCGTGGTCCACAGCCGCTGCGTGCCCCATACAGCCACCGGCACCAGCGGCACCCCGCATCCTGCCGCCAACCGTGCCGCTCCCGTCCGCAACCGCTGGACGGTGAAAGATCGTGCGATCGTCGCTTCCGGAAACACCCCGATGAGCTCCCCTGCGTCGAGCGCGGCGGTCGCGGCGCGGTAGGCCTCGCCATCACCGCCGGAACCGACTGCGATGTGCCGCATCCTGCGCATCGCAGCGCCATATATACGATGGTCGAAATGCTCCTGCGTCGACAGGAACCTGGCCACCCGGCTCCTCTTGTCCGCAGCAAGCGCGATAGCGAAGGGGTCCAAATACGACACGTGATTGCTGGCCACCACCGCACCTCCGACACGGGGCAGGTGTGATTCATCGACTATCCGAGTCCGCAGGCGCAATACGCGCTGACCGGCCTTCACTATGAAAACCGCAACAGGATAGATGATTTCGCTCACAATCCGAATTTAGCCGCTATGGACCGGCACCCAGCTTGCCGGGTCATGCGATCGGTGCTGCCGTACGGCTATCGCCCTACGCTCCGGCTCGACCCGCGGCGTCGGGTCTGGCTCGCTCGCGGCGGTCTCCATCAGTGACCACCCACCTGGACCGGCCCGGGGACGAGTCGCGGGGTAGTTGGGCAGCGGGTGATCGGCTCGGTGATCCGCCGGCTCACCGAGCCGTGTCGGTGATTCGGTGCAGCGATTCGGCGAGATCGCGTCGGGCGGGGGCGTTGCCCGAATCGATGAGGTACTTGGCTGCGAGTCCGTCACCTGCCCTGACCTGCTGCGCACGATGCGTTCGACGTCATGTCCAAGCGTCATGTCCCGGCGTGTCCCTCTTGGCCACGTCCGGATTTCGCGGCTACGCAATCGCACGGCAACCCATCGGGCGCGACTGCCTCGCGCTCGATGGGTTGCCCGCCGGTACCGGCGTCATCGGCCACATTCACCAGCATTCGATGCCCGGTAGCTCAGCGGTGATGCTCAGCGACCCGGCGATCTCGGCCTGCCTGGTGGAGCGACCGAAAAACGGGCCCTATGCGGCCGTTCCGCGCGGGGAGTAACCGCGCGGCTTGGCACGCGACCGACCTTGCGCCGCACTGCCGTTGCCACGGCCGCTGCCTTGGCGCGTTCCGCCACTGCCCCTGCGCGGTCCGCCACTGCTACGGTACGGTCCGCTGCTGCGGCGGTCGTCTTCACGTGCCGCCCGCTCGCTGTAGGAGGGCGCGACGAAGGGGGCAACCGTGCCGACGAGCTCGGCCACCACGGGCGAATCGGCGGTGACTCGCTGCGGGGTCACAGTGATCTTGGCCTTGCGCATGAGGTCGGCCAGGTCGCGTCGTTCACCGGGCAGCACCAGGGTGATCACTTCACCGGAGTTGCCGGCCCGCGCCGTACGGCCCGACCGGTGCAGGTACGCCTTGTGTTCGGCGGGCGGATCAACGTGCACGACCAGTTCGACACCGTCGACGTGCACGCCGCGCGCGGCCACATCGGTCGCCACCAGCACGAGGGCATCACCGGCGGCGAAGACCGCGAGGTTGCGGTCGCGGGCGCCCTGCGAGAGGTTGCCGTGCAGATCGACGGCCGGAATTCCGGCGAGGGTCAGTTGCTTGGCCAGTTTGCGAGCCTGATGTTTGGTGCGCATGAACAGGATTCGCCGACCGGAGCCCGAGGCGAGCCGGTGTACGACCTCGCGCTTGGCTTCGACGCTCGAGGTTTCGAAAACGTGATGGGTCATGGCGGCGACCGGGGAGTTCGCCTCATCGACGGAATGCAGCTTCGCATCCGGCAGGAAGCGGCTGACCAGCTTGTTGACGCCGTTGTCCAGGGTGGCCGAGAACAGCAAGCGCTGACCGTCGTTCGGGGTGGCCGCGAGAATGCGGGTCACGCCTGGCAGGAACCCGAGGTCGGCCATGTGATCGGCCTCATCGATAACGGTGACCTCGACGGCATCCAGGGAGATCAGACGTTGGTTCATCAGATCCTCGAGCCGGCCGGGGCAGGCGACGACAATGTCGACACCGGCGCGCAGCGCCCGGACCTGCCGGTTCTGCGGGACCCCACCGAAGATCGTGGTGACGGTCATGCGATAGGCCGCGGCGAGGGGTTCCAGCGCGGCCGTGATCTGGCTGGCCAATTCCCGAGTCGGCGCCAGCACCAGGCCGGTCGGGCGGCTCGGTGCGCGCCTACCGGCGAGACCACCGCCGAGACGGTCGACCATCGGGATGGCGAAGGCGAGCGTCTTGCCGCTGCCGGTCCGGCCACGGCCCAGCACGTCGCGTCCGGCCAGGGAATCGGGCAGGGTGTCGGTCTGGATCGGAAAAGGTTCGGTGATCCCGGCGCGAGTCAACGCCTTCACCAGCGGTGCGCTCACACCGAGCGCGGCGAAAGTGATGTCAGCAGAACTCATAGGTGTTGCGGTGCCTTTCGGACATCAGGTGGTGCCCGAGCCGTCTGTGGACCTTCCGGGTCCGCGCCGGGGCACGAAATGGCGAGATTGCCGATGGGCAAAATCGATCGCCGTAAGAAGAGCGGATGCGGCAAGCGCTGGTTGCGAAGCGAATGCGATCTACGACGCTTGGCGTGACTTGTCACGCACTTGATCGACAATAGCCTGTGATGGGCGGTTCGCACTCATCGGGTGAGGTTTCTCGCTTTCGGCCAGGGCTGGGCCGCCAGGCTGAGGTTCGAATCCGAGTGTCGACCTCAGGGTTCACGGAACCGGCGGGGTCGCACGGCGGAGGTGTCGCGAAAGGATTGTTTGCGACACCTCGTTGATGCTCCGGTGAGTGTGGGGTGCGTGGTTTTCGCGGGGTGCGGTGGGGGTATGTCGTCGCCGAGTAGGGCCGTCCGTGTGGAGGCCGGTACTGGACGAGTGGAAGGAGGGGGTGCAGGGTGGGCGTTTCGACACTGGTTCCGGCGCGTACCGGTGACCGCGTGGACGGCGTTGTTGTGGAGTTGGATCTCGAGGCCGTCTCATTGGGGCAGGTACGGGCCGCGGTGCGGCGCCTGCTCGAGCATGCCACTGGTATCGGCGTCGAGGACGCGGTGCAGGTGTGTGACGAGTTGGCCGCCAACGCTGTCGTGCATGCCAGCGCCCCGCGCGGGTGCCGGTTGATCAGGGCTGGTCGCGGCTGGTTTCGTGTGGAGGCCGACGACGGCTCACGCGCGCCGGCACGCATCCGCGAACCTGATCACACCGGCGGGCGCGGGTTGATCCTGGTCGATGAACTGGCCACATGCTGGGGTGTGAACTATCACGGCGGCGGCAAAACAGTGTGGGCCGAACTCGGCGCCCGGTGTGGGGGCTGGTGAGGTTCAGCTGTCGGGGTCCGTGCGGGTGGGTCTTGTCGGGAGAATTCGAGGGCTTCGGCGAGCTGGTCTTCCAGGACGATGATCCGGCATGCCGCCTCCAGCGGGGTGCCCTGAGCAGGCCGGAGGCATGTTGCTGCGGGCGTCGCGAGCGCGGTCATGCTTTCTTGTTGATCCCAGTTCACCGGCAATCGGTGCGCACTGCCGATACCGAGGGGCGCTGACCGCCTCTCCGGTCAACGGCGCGCCGGTTCGATGTCGAGCGCGCGTTGGAGCTGACTGGCCCACCAGCGCAGCTGAGCGGTCGAGTCTTGTGCTGCGGCGCCGGTGATGCCGGCGCTCCGACGGAAGTCGCTGCCGTAGAGGGGCTCGGTTGCCATCGCCTGGTGAAGGGCCGCGACCGCGAGTCGTGTCTCGTCGAGAGAACTTCCGGGGGGCCGACTCCGATGGAGAGCGTCGACGACCGGGTCGAGCATGCCGGCGCCACGGTCGCGCCATCCCGCCGCGTGCAGCGCCACCGCGAGTTCGCCATAGCCGCCCCGATACACGGTCCCGAGGGACTCGATGAGGTCGAGGAGATCGGTGCCGTGCTCCAGCCATGCGGCGATGACGTCTTGCAGCGCGGCCCGAAGCCGGCGTCCACCGTGACGAAGGAGTTCGGCGAGCAGCTTCTCGCGATTGCCGAAGTGATGCGTGACGCCGGCGTCGGTCATCCCGACCCGCGCTGCTACCGCGCGCACCTGTACAGCGGCGACGCCTCCCTCGCTCAGCAGCGAAGCCGCGGCATCGAGGATCAACCGGCGGGCTTCATCCGGTGATCTGCGCGTTCTCGGGTTGGTCACGGCCGGAATCTTACCTTGACTTGCCAAGGTTCTACCGCGTACCGTTACCTGGACATCTCAAGGTAGATCGGAGGGGCATGTAGATGTTCGAAATCGCAGAGCTGAGCGGGGAATTCGGCCAGGAGGTGGATCGGCGATGACAGACATGAGCCTCGAGCTGCACGACGTAACACTTCGAGCCACGGTGACCGGCACGGGGCCCACGGTCCTGTTGCTTCACGCGGGCGAAGAGCGTCGCGACGTCTGGGCACCGGTCGCGGAGGGGATGACCGAGTGCGGACTGCGGACGGTGGCCTTCGATCTACGCGGCCACGGCGAGAGTTCCGGGCGGGCGACCACTTTGCGGGCGATCGCCGATGACGTGATCGAGATGGTGGCTCGCGAACCGGCGCCGATCGTCGTGGTGGGCGCCTCCCTCGGCGGGTTCGCCGCCGTCACCGCCCTCGCGGAGCGGTCCGTCGCGCAGCGCGTCGCCGGCCTCGTGCTCGTGGACGTCGTTCCTGATGTCGATGCGGATCGGGCCCGCCGCTGGCTCGACGACCACGGGCTACTCGCGCGCAACACCCAGCTCACCGATGACATTCTCGCGTCCCGCTCCGAGCTCCACGCGATCATCGCGGCATCGGACCTGCCCATCCTGCTCGTGCGGGGAGGGCGGCATTCCCCGCTCGGCGACGCCGACGTGGACCGGCTACGCACGGCCAACAGACGCGTCACCGTTACCCGCGTACCGGACGCCGGGCATCTCGTCGCTCGCGACGCCCCCGGGGAACTCGCCCGCATCGTCTCCACGCACGCCACCAGGTGGCTCGGTACCGACGACGTCGTCCGTCGCGCGTTCGAGCTGCAGCGCACGCTCGGCGCCGAACGGATCGATCACCCAGGCGGGACCCTTTTCGAGCACCTTCGCCGGGTGCACGCCCTCACCGTCGAATGGAACGCGGCGCCACGAACCCGCCTGGCGTCGATCTGTCACGCGTCATACGGCACCGACGGGTTCCGGCACGCCCTGCTGCCGACCACGGATGACCAACAGCTGTGCCACGTCATCGGCCCTGACGCGGCGGCGCTGGTGTACCTCTACGGCGCATGCGATCGCTCGCGCACCTACCGCGAGCTCGGCCGACGGCCCTTGCCCGTGATCGATAGATTCACCGGCGGATCGAAGACGATCGAAGGAACCGAACTCCGTGATTTCGCCGTCCTGACCATCGCCAACGAACTCGACATCGCCCGCCACGCGCAGCTGCCCCCGTGGATTCGCAACGATATCCGTGACCTCGTCGCCGCGCTGGCCACTTACGCGCCGGAGGAGGCGGCGGTAGCTCTCGCCGATGAAGCGCTCGCTCGAACGGATGCCGAGTGAGCCCGACCGGCTACTCGTGTCCGCAGTTGAAGAGGTCGGACCACCGCAGCGGCCGAAAAGCAGTCCGCGCCGACGCGGTGAACCCTGTTCCGGTCGGCGAACACACGCCGCAGGTGCCGGTCAGCCGGTGGACTGGTGGCTGCGGACGCGCGGACCGGTGTGGGCGGGAAGGTGCTCGTAACCGTGCAGGGTGAACAATGGCCGTCGGGTGGGCGGATCGGTCAATCGCAGGTCCGGAAACGCCTCGAACAGGGCGCGCAGAGCGTGCGCCGCTTCCATACGAGCCAGAGCCGCGCCCAGGCACACATGGGCACCGCTGCTGAAGGAGAGATGATTCTTGGCGTTGTCCCGGGTGATGTCGAAACGAGCAGGGTCGGTGAACACGGCGGGGTCGCGGTTCGCGCCGGCCAGCGACAGCACCACGGTCGACCCCGCGCGCAACCGGGTACCGCCGATCTCCAGCGCTGTCCGGGTGGTGCGAGCGGTGGTTTGCACCGGCGGATCGATCCGCAGGATCTCCTCGACCGCATTGGGCCAGAGTTCTGGCTCGGCGCGCAACCGGTCCACCTGATCGGGGTGGCGCAGCAGCCAGACGATGCCCTTGCCGATCAGGTTCACCGTGGTCTCGAAACCCGCGGCCATCAGCAGGGTCGCCGACGCGCACAGCTCGTAGGTGGACAGATCGCCCGCGGCGACCAGGCTGCTGAGAATATCGTCGCCGGGTTCGGCGCGGAGTCGCTCCACGTGCTCGAGGAGATACCGGTACACCCGCTCCGACGATTCCATCGCCCGCTGGTGCGTTCGCCAGGAGATCCCGAGGTCGAGCAACGGACTGATGTCGTCGCCCCAGCGCAGGAACATCTCGCGATCGGAGTCCGGGAAGCCGAGCATTTCGGAGATGATGGCGATGGGCACCTGTGCCGCGTACCGCCCCACCAGATCGGTGGGGCCGTCGTCGGGCAGCGCCGCGAGCAGTTCCTCGGTGACCGACTCGATCCTGTCGCGCAGCCGGGCGACGGCACGCGGGGTGAAGGCCGCAGTGACCGGTTTGCGCATCCGGGCGTGCTCGGCCTCGTCGAGCACCAGCATCGACGGCGGATCCACCGGATTCGGTGGGAGGGGCCGACGCTCCAGCGCGCGCGACAAGGGCTGCGGTATACCGAACACGGTCGGTATACCGACACCGAAACGGTTGTCGCGCAAAATCTCCCGGACCATATGATGATCGAAGGTGGTCCACACCGGAAGGGTGCGGTGCAATCCGCCCTCTCCGCGCATTTCCTCGATCAGAGCGTACGGATTCTCGATACCCTCCGCGCTGCCGATCAACCGAGCGAACAGATCACCACGACGGAGCAGCATCGTGTTGAACAGGCGGATCAACCCGTGATTGTTGACCCACCGATACGCGTAATGCGGTTTCATCGAGCCCCTCCATCGTCGAACGGTCGCAGCCCTTTGGGCGTAACGAATATCACAGGTTTCGCGGTATTCGACGAAGTGACATCTCGAGACATGCCGTGGTAATAGCCGTTGCCTTCGCAACGTGCGCGCACTGACATCGGCGGCTACGCCTGCACGCACCACGATCGCGACGTCATCGGATCCGATGGCGTCGAAGGCATCTGTCAAGAGACCTCGGTCCCCATCCGAGGTTCCAACTTCCAGATACGCCGGCCAGGGACTCCGTAACCTGTGGGTGACCATACGAAGGGGTTGTCCATGATCAAGGTGTTCCTGGTCGACGACCACGAGATCGTCCGCCGCGGCGTTGCGGACCTCGTCGACCTCGAGCCCGACCTGGATGTCGTCGGCGAAGCGGGCGGCTACTCGCAAGCATTGGCCCGCATTCCCGCGCTCCGCCCCGACGTTGCCGTGCTGGACGTGCGATTACCCGACGGCAACGGCATCGAACTGTGCCGCGAACTACTCGCGGTCGATCCGGGCCTGCGCTGCCTGATCCTCACCTCCTTCACCGACGAACAGGCCAAGCTCGATGCCATCCTGGCCGGGGCAGGCGGGTACGTCGTCAAAGACATCAAGAGCCTCGAACTCATCGATGCCATCCGTGCCGTCGGAGACGGTCGATCGCTGCTGGACAACCGTGCGACCGCCACGCTCACGGCCAAGCTCCGTGCCGAAGCGGAGACCGGCCCGCTCGCCGGCCTCACCGTCCAGGAACGCACCCTTCTCGCGTTACTCGCAGAAGGATTGACCAACCGGCAGATCGCCGGCCGAATGTTCCTGGCAGAGAAGACCGTCAAGAACTACGTCTCGAGACTGCTGAGCAAACTCGGTGTCGAACGCCGCACTCAAGCCGCGGTACTCGCCTCCAAGCTGAAACAGCCAGAAGGACAAGATCGACAGACTCGGCCGTAACCGCACGAAGCACTACCGGCGAGGGGCCCTCGGCCACCTCCTGCCGGGTCATCGGTGACTTAGCGCGAACCACGGCCGCCGGGACGACGCTGATGACATGTTTGGGCGAGCCACCCTCCGCACCCCCCGAGCCGGTCGCGGATCTACTACTGGAACCTGGAAACGTCCCGCCAAGCCGCAAGGCCTCATGGGGGTGTGCGAAGCTCTTCCCTTCACATCACGCAGCCGCAGGAGCTTCGCCAGCTGGCGTCGGCCCGAGCTGGCCTGCGGGGTCGATCCGGAAGACCGGGTACCGGTCCGCGATCCGCGCGAACTCACCGAGTGCGGCGGTGCGATAGATCGGAAAGTGCGGACGGGCGCCGGGAGCCACCGCGAGGCAACGGCGCAGGATCGGCGCCCGCTCCCCCACTTCCACCTCGGTGAGCTGCACCGCTTCACGACCGCGCCGGTGCAGGAACGCGCGGCCGTGAGCCGCGCAGACGTTGCGCACCCACCCCGCGTCCCGGCCGAGCATCGACACCAGGTATCGCTGTCCCTCGTACTCGGCGACCACGATCGGCAGCTTCACCGGGCGCCCGGTGCGCCGACCGACCACTTCCAGGGTCATCGCATAGCCCGGGGACAGCACACCCGCCGAATACATCCATTCCGATGCCCGGTTCAGCACCCGGGCCAGCGTCCCCGGCCGGTTGTCCTGATACATCCGTCGTTTCGTCGCATACAGCAGATCCCGCACAGTGCCCATGCAGCCCACCTCCTCGTGTGCTTCAGCAGCACCGCAAGACGGTACCGGATCTCTCGCGTGCCTATGGTCTCCCGATGTGTTCGGCAAGCCCGCGCGATCTTCGCTATACCGGCATAGACATCGAACTGATCGAGCTGATCCACACTGCGCAGCGCGAATTCACCGATCGAGCGCGGGTGCCGGGCACGTAGGCCGCGTCATCCGGCTGCCCGTGGCCGAGGAAATCCTGTCCAGCGGAATCGATCTTAAGCTTTCAGCTTGCGCGCGAGAACACCGCCACCAGAAAGTCGGACTCGTCGGTGAATGGGCGTAGGTCCCACGTGGAAAGCCGCAAATCCATTGTGAGTCCGACGTTCTCGGCGTCGGCCGAGAACTGCGCGAACTCGTAACCGCGATCGGCACCGAAGCCCACAACCACCCGACCGGTCAGGGCGAGGTGGCGGGCGAACCCGGCCAGCACCGCCTCCCGGGTGGACGGCGCCAGAAATGTCATCACGTTCCCCGCGCACACGACGACATCGAAGTCGGCGGCGATCCCACGTCCCGGCAAGTCCAACTCGGCGAGATCACCGACTACCCAGGTCGGCCCGGGGTGGTCCTGCTCCGCCGCGGCGATCAACACCGGATCGACGTCGACCCCGACCACCGCATGACCAGCTCGATGCAAGTAGCCACCCACACGTCCCGGCCCGCACCCCGCATCCAGGACTCGCCCCCCACGGTCGAGCATCGCGTCGACCATACGCGCCTCCCCGACGATATCCCTGCCCTCAGCCGCCATTGCGCGGAACCGCTCCACGTACCACGTCGAATGCGCAGGGTCAGCAGCAGTGATCTCCTCCCACTGGCTGGGCGTACGTCCGCTCATCCTCTGTTCCTCCTCACCGGGCCCCCTCCGCTCCACTGTGCCACCGCCGCGCCGATCCTTGGTGCGCGCCCCGACCGCACCCGCCGCCGCTTGATATCCACCGGACCTACACAGCCTCGGCCACATGACACCCGCCGCTCGCGGAATCGAACTGGATTCCGGTGCCGCGCTCGTCGATTCGATCCACACCAGATCGCCGGGCTTGCCGTGGTGGTTCCCAAGGGGGCGCCAACGCACACTGTGCGAGTTGGTCGACGACCGCGGCCCGGAACTCGTCCTTGGGCATCGGTGTCCAGTCGGCCTGATACATGACGTCGAGCTGGACGGGGGCGACCAACCACCGCCTCGAGTGAGGACCGAGACCCTCGGCGTTCTCAAGGGGCCAGGGTACGTTCGGTTCATTGCAGGACACCTTCCGCCCCCGACTGGGCGCGCGGAGGTCGTGTGTTCGGCAAGCGGACCGTGGGTGTCGGCGTGGGTGCAATCATCGGTCGCCGTCCGGTCACTGCTCCTCGCCCGGACTACTGAGCCGCCTCGGGGCGTGCGGCCGCCGACTCCATCAGTACTGCCGTCCTGTTCGCGAGATCGTCGTGGACCTCGGTTGCAAGCCCTGGTCGAGCTCTCGCCGACATCTCAATGCTTCGGCGCGGGGTTGATTGTGTCGCCGTACCAGCTCAGATCCGATTCCTCGGCGATCTCGAAGGCCTCGAAACGATCGTCGGCCAAAACCGCGTCGATCAAAGCCCGTGAGCCGGCGACGATCGTGGAGTCGAAGTCGATCTCGCTGGCTACGACCCATGCGTGGTCGGCGGGCCACAGCAGCTGGGGCGTCACTCCGGGGAAGTCGGTCGTCCATCCCAGGCCCGCCGCATGCACCCAGCTGGGGTCGGCGAGTTCGGAGAGACTGGTGTCGAACAGCATGAAGTCGCGTCCCGGCCACTGCAGGAAAGGCCCTGCCTCGACCGCCCGTCTGACCTGCGGCGAGACCGACCCAGCCAGCTCGGCGTCGATTCGAGCTCGCTCGCGCTCGACGTTCTGCGGATCGCCGTCGGTGGACGCGACGAACACCGCACCCGAGGATGTGTTCAGCTCGCCGAATCCATTCCATACTCCAGCCGTCACCTCTTCCGGTGCCTCGGTGGCTGCGCGAAGGTGGACAGTGAGCGCGGCCAGCAGGCTCGGGTCGAACCACCCCTCGACAGTCTGGCCGACTCTCCAGCCGTCATCGAATGACATCGCCGCTTCGTCCTCACCATCGGTGAGGTTGCGCCACTGCACCAGCGGATGCATCACTCTGCCGTTGCGCACGGCGACCTCGGCCCACGGCCACATCGCCTCCTCCACGATCTCGGGCCACTCGTCGGTGACAGTGAAGTCGCGGCGGGTCGCGTCGACCGGGTGCAGGATTCGCGCATAAGCCTCGAAGCCGGTACCAGCGACACCGCCGGCCCCGTGTTCGCCGACACGCGCCAGCAGCCACCCACCACGCTCCAAATCCGTTGTGAACTCCACCCAGCCAGCCTAATGAGCCACGCCAGTCGGGCAGCTCTGTCCGAAGTCAGCTCCGGTCGGTGCGGCCGCCGTCTGCGCCCCGCCCGCCTACGCGTTCTCATAAGCGTCGAGCAGCCTGCGGAAGGTGCGAACTTCGCCGCGGTCACGGCTCTTCTCGCGCGAGGACTCGAGTGGGCCCTCACATTCGACGCCGACATCTACCGCGGCCGCAACGCCGTCGAACGCGGCGCGCTTTCGGCAGGATGGCAGATTGACCCGCTGCGCAGAGCGACGAAAATCGCTGGCGTTCCGGCGCTTTCCGAGCGCGAATCCTGGCTATGGTTACCAGTGCCGACCCAGCCTACGGAGTGTGAACGTGGCCACCGACACTGCGCCCCTACCGGCAATCGACGTCATGATCCCGGTAGCGACCAAGGACCTGCTCAGCCTCGACGCCTGTATCACCGGGCTGAGGGCACACTGCCGTAATCCGATCCGATCGGTGAATGTCGTCGGGTCCGCGCGACTGCTCGCACAGGTGCGGACCGAGCACGTGGTGCAGTGGATCGATGAGGAAGCGGTCTCGCCCACACCGGCCGCCATCGAGGCGACCCTGCGGAGATCGGGTGGCCATCACCGCAATTCGTCGTGGTATTTCCAGCAGCTGCTCAAACTGCACTGCTTCCGCATCCTGCCGAGCACGGGCCGACACCTCCTGGTGCTCGATGCGGACTACGCGATCGTCGACGATGTCGTATTCGTCGAAAACGATGGCAAATCCTGTCTGGCGTTCGGATACCCGCTGCAATGGCGCCTCGACACCCGTCGGCACGCGATCCCTGACCGCCACTCCGCGATCACCGCCTCGACTCGGTTACTTGCCGAGTGGCAGCCGGTCGACCCCTACAGCGGGATGCAGCATCACATGGTGTTCGACAGGCAGATACTCGCGGACCTGATGCGGCGAGTCGAGGATCAGCACGAGAGACCGTTCTGGGAGGCATTCCTGGCCACGGTAGAGCACGAGAAGTGGACCGGCGCTTCGGAGTATGTGCTCTACCGCCACTTCGCTGCGAGATTCTTTGCGGGGCAGATCCGGTCGCGGCACCTCGACGCCATCGATATCATCCAGCCGGCCGAACAGGCCTTGTGGACCCTGAGGGACGCTGTGGCCAGCATCCGCTGGTCGGGAGTCAAGGCGATCGGATGCCACAGTTTTCTCAACTACCGCGATCGAATCGCCACCATGGACTACATCCCCGATCAGTTACGCAGAAAGCTGCAAGCAACCTCCGGGGCACTGATGCTCGACCTCGACCAAGGTGTCCTTCACATCGCCCCCGCAACTCGATCCCTGAGCGGCGCCGAGCGTCTGGATCGAACCGCAGGTCTCAGGTGAGGTACTTATGGACGCCTCGTTACGCGAGTATGTTTCCGCCTACCGACGCTCCCCGGTCCGGCTCGTGATGACCTCGCCCGGGGGCAAGCGGCGAACAGGCTGGTGGTCACCGGCGCGGAGGGGCCGGGCAGCGGTGATCCGCGACCGGCGTAGGTGAGTCCGATCGGCTGACCGGCCGGGACGCGAAAACCCGTTCCAGCAGTGCGTACAAACGGTCCCGGTCCTGGTCATCGAGCCTGTTCAGGCCGTCTTGGGTGGCGCGCATTTTCGCCCGGATCGTGTCGGTTACCTGCTCGCCCTCGGGTGTGATGACGAGATTGGTGACGCGCCGGTCGGATTCGCTGGCCTCCCGTCGCACGAGTCCACGTTTTTCCAGCCGGTTGATGATCCCGGTCACGTTGGAGGCGTCACAGGCCAAGGTCTCGGCCAGGGCGCGCATCGCGACGGGCCCCCGGCGCAGCACGGTCAGCGCCTTGCCCTGGCTCGCTGTCAGGTTCTCACTCGCCGCCGCGACGGTGAAGTCGCCGTAGTAGACGCCGAGCGACACCGAGAGCAGCTCCATCAGCTGGGCCGTGTCGACGCGGGGGGCTTCTGCCATGACAGCCAGCCTATCCGCAGAAACTTGACTATCTCAAATATCTACCCCTAGCGTGTGGCTATTGCTTGAAGTTCTCAACCATCGCACTCGTACCCCCGAGGAGTATTCAGTGATCGTCACCGCGTCCGACGCCTCTCGCACAGCCGAGATCCTGTCCCGACCCGTCGCGCTGAACGGCCTGACCGTCCCCAACCGCATCGTGATGGCGCCGATGACGCGCATGTTCTCCCCCGACGGCGTTCCCGGTGACGACGTGCGGACGTACTACGCCCGCCGCGCCGCCGCCGGCGTGGGCCTGATCATCACCGAGGGCACCTACGTCGGCCACGAGTCCGCAGGGCAGAGTGATCGGGTGCCACGATTCCACGGCGAAGAGCAGTTGGCGGGGTGGGCGAAGGTCGCCGAGGACGTACACGCGGCAGGCGGCACGATCATGCCGCAGCTGTGGCACATCGGCATGGTCCGCAACCAGGGCGACGCACCCTACCCCGATGCGCCCGCCGTGGGCCCCTCCGGTATTCGCCTCGACGGCACCGAGGGTCTCGGTAAGGCGATGACCCAGGGTGACCTGGACGACGTCATCGGCGCCTTCGCCGAGGCCGCGGCGGACGCCGAGCGCATCGGCTTCGACGGCGTCGAACTGCACGGTGCTCACGGCTATCTCCTCGACCAGTTCCTGTGGGCGCGAACCAACCGCCGCAACGATGCCTACGGCGGCGACACCGCGGCCCGCACACGGTTCGCCGCCGAGGTCGTGGCCGCGGTCCGTGCCGCCGTCTCGCCCGGCTTCCCGGTGATCTTCCGTTACTCGCAGTGGAAGCAGGAGGACTACCACGCGCGGCTCGCCGAGACCCCGCAGGACCTGGAGGCGATCCTTGCTCCGCTCGCCGCAGCCGGCGTAGACGCCTTCCACGCTTCCACCCGTCGCTACTGGCTCCCGGAGTTCGACGGCTCGGACCTGAACCTGGCAGGCTGGACCAAAAAGCTCACCGGCAAGCCCACGATCACCGTCGGCTCGGTCGGCCTCGACGGCGACTTCCTCCGCGCGTTCACCGGTGAGGGCGCCGAACTCGGCAGCATCGACAACCTCCTCGATCGCCTGGAGCGCGAAGAATTCGACTTGGTCGCCGTCGGTCGTGCCCTGCTCCAGGACCCGGAGTGGGCCTCCAAGGTGCTGGCAGGGCGGATCGACGAGTTGAAGCCGTACGACGCGGCGGCACTGAAGACGCTGAGGTGAGCGAGTGGTGCAGCGGGGATACAGCTCGAATGGGATAGAGCGTCATCCGTATGCGCGGATGACACCGCCGGTGTCGTTGCCTTCGATGCAGCGCAGGTAGTGGTCGACCAGTTCGTCCATCGGCACCGGACGCATACCGGGAAAGTCTCCGGCGAAGGCGTCGACGGAATCAGCGATCATGGTGGGGCTCACCACGTTGATCCGCATACGCCGCGGTAGCTCTATCGCAGCCGAGAGGACGAAGCTGTGTAAGGCGCCACTGATGACGCCGCCGCCAGTGACGTGCGGCCACGGTTGGTCGGCGAAAATGCCGGATGTCAGGGTGAAGGACGCACCGTCGGCACAGTGATGCTGCCCCGTGAGGACCAGATCGACTTGCCCGAAGAACTTGGCTCGCATGTTGTGGCACAGCGCGTCCGTTGTCAGCGTGCTGAACTCGTCGAGCGCACCATGCGCTGCGATGCTCACGACGCCGTCGACCGGCCCGACCTCGCGATACATGGACTCGATGGTTTCGTGTGAGGTCAGATCTACACGCACATCACCAGAGGTGCGTCCGGCCACGACAACGTCATGGCCGTGCGATCGCAGCGCGGGCGCCAACCGTCGTCCGATGGTGCCCGCGCCGCCGACAACGATGATTCTCACAGTGGGTTCTCCTTCCGAGACGCGGTTGTTGCCGGTGCGAGGCTGGGCTCGAGGCTCTGCGTCAGCAGGGTGAGCGCGTCGGCATCGGATGTTCCCGGACGCGCGTAGAACAGCCCGATCTGCTGGTCGTCAGCAGTCAGGGTCACTGTCTCATTCGCCAGTGTCACTCGGCCGACCAGCGGATGGTCGAGCTCGCGCACGTAGTAAGAGCACGTTTGGACGGGGCGCCGCGCCCACATTCTCGCGAACTCCGCGCTGTCGACGGCAAGCCGGCCGACGATCTGTTCGAGCAGGTGGTCGCCCGGATGCCGCGCCACCGCATGATGCAGTGCCGCGACTGTGACCTGCGCTTTGGCGTGCCAGTCGCAATACAGCGCGCGGTGATGGGGGTCGAGGAACAGCATTCGGGCGATGTTCGGCCGGATCCTCGTGTCCGGGGCATCGAAGTCGACATGGGCGGCCAGGAGAGCGTGACCGAGGCGATTCCACGCCAGGATGTCGGCACGGTGGTCGATTACGATCGCCGGTATTCCGGGGATGACGGCGAGCAACTCCCGTATCGAGGGCCGCAGTCTGCTCCTGCGGGAACGAGAGCGAATCGGGCGTCTCGGAGCAGCGAGAATGCGCAGATGCTCATGCTCGGCAGAATCGAGCCGCAACGCCGCGGCCAACGCGTCGATCACGGCGGCGGACGCGCTATCGCTGACCCCTTGTTCGAGTCGCGTGTAGTAGCCCACACTGACCCCCGCCAGCTCGGCTAGTTCCTCCCTGCGCAACCCCGGGACTCGCCGGTGGGTAGCGCCGGGTTCGATGCCCGCTTCCAGAGGAGTCAGTCGTTCGCGGCGGCTGCGCAGAAACCCGCCGAGATCATTTGCTCGTGTGTTGGCCACCAATCCATCATCATCGCCGCGACCAGCGTCTGCCTTCCCCAAACAGGGCTACCCTCGCTGCCCTTCCGTCCATCCATAGCTCCACTGAGATGGAACTGTGGCCGACCACGAAGCCGGCCGCGTTCACCGATCGAAGCCGCGGAAAACACCGTCGTCGTCGACGCCGCCCGCGTAGTCCTCGAAGTCCATATTGGCGAGCAAGAAGTTGACCTCGACCTCGGCCATCGCGATCGGCGCGATCCGGAACACCGGGTTGCCGTCACCTCGGGCGTCCGCGTCGCTGGTATCGACCGCCAGCAGTGGATGCTCGGGGGCGGTCATCGTGGTGGCGTCGGCGAGGAACACATAGGTTCGGCCATCGACCAGATCAGCCAGGTCGGCAGGGGTCAGCCCCTCGAAGGACACGTCGTCGACGGGTGTCAGCTCTGTCATCGTGTCTTCGTCGTAGGACGCGATGACCGCCGCGAGGGTTTGGGACCACGCCACGTCGTCGGTGAAGTCCGTACGCACCAGAAGCGATTCGCCCTCGGGAAGAGATCGTGTCATACGCCCGATTGTGCACCACGCCAGCCGAACACCAACGCTGTCAGCCGCCGCGGGTGAATATGCGCCAGGTCTGCACCGTTCCAGAGCTGTCGGTGACAATGAGGTTCTGCGCATCCCCGGAGAAGGTGAGCGAACGGATTTCGCCGGGTGCTGCCAGTCTGGCCGTCGGAGCGTCACCCAGACCTCTCGGGGGCGGCCAGAGCTCGGCCGATCCCTCGCCGGCGACTGCCAAGGTCTTACGCTGCGGCCGTTACCGGGCCCGGCAGATCCGTCGAAGCCAGGAGCCGAAGCTGCTCACGGCTGCTGGCGTCCAGCAGCCGTGCCTGTCCGTTCGCGGTGCCGACCACGAGCTGCGATCCGGTCGGTGAGAACGACAAAACGGCCGCACCTGGCGATCGCGCGCCTGCGCGCGGAGGAAGACGCCGTCGCGAGGCTGATGCCGGAGATGCCAGCCGTCGCGACAGATATGGTGCTGGTCGACGCGGCGGGCAATCGTCAGCGGCTCGCGCGCAGTATGCGGATCGCGCGTAGCGCGCGGGGCGGTTCGCCTCCGAATCCTTCGGATCCGTCGAGGTAGCGGGTGACGAGGTCGGGGGCGGAGTGGTCTTCGAGGTCGGTGAAGCCGAGGGCGCGCAGCTGCGCGGCGATGTCGTCGGGCGTGAAGTAGCTGAACACGGGTTCGCCGACACCGGCCAGCCGATCGGCACGGGCCTGCTGGTGCGCACGGTCCTCGTCGCTGTCCGCGGGCTGCAGGTAGTCGAAGACCACCTCGACCGGCTGGGCCTGACCAGCGATGTATTCGAGAGTGGCGTGGGCGGCGTTCGGAGTCAGATAGAAGACGACGCCGAGCCACACGAATACGGCCGGGTCCGTCCGTTTGAATCCGGTGGATTCCAATCCTTCTGCCAGCGTGTGGGTTTCGAAATCGACCGGCACGAAGGTCAACGTCTCAGGGAGGTCGATTCCGGCGGCAGTAAGGCGTTCGCGTTTCCACGCTTGGGTGGCGGGATGGTCGACCTCGAAGACGCGCAAGTCCGGGAGCGGATTGCGATAGGCGAAGGTGTCCAAACCTGCGCCGAGGATCACGACCTGCCGCACACCAGCGGCGATGGCCGTGGCCACGGCGTCCTCGGCGAAGCGCGCGCGTGCGGCGAAAAACAGTCGGCGGGGACGATCGCCGGCCCCGTCACCGAGGTGATTGGTTGTGGGCGTCCCCAATTCGACCAGTTCGTCTGCGGTGACGCCGAGCAGACGGGCCGCCAAGGGGTCGGTGAAGATCTGTGGTCGGTCAGCGATCTGGTGATAGGCGCGGGCGTACGCGGTGAGGAGCGCGGTCCGGCTGGGTCCGTCGTTATCCATATTCCAGAACCTACTTGCGAATGTGGCGCGCGCTCTATGAACTCACTCACGCTCGCTCCGCGAAGGAGCACGCGAGCACGATGTGTAGTCCCCGCGTACGCCGCGGTCGAAGTCTCCATGCGGTACGGCGGTATCAATGGAGTTGCTCTGCCCAGGTTTCCGCCCACTCGGTGACCGGTTCGAGATGGCGGACGAGCCCGCGGCCGAGCGGTGTAAGCGCATAACCGGTGACGTGTTCGACGATGCGCGCTTCGGCGAGCTCGTGCAGCCGCCGGGTGAGCACACTCGACGAGATGTCGCCACACGCCGTCCGCAGCTCCCGGAAGGTCGGAGGATGATCGGCTCGGTCGAGTTCCCAAATGATCCGCAACATCCACCGCCGCCCGATCAGGTCGAACAGGGCCATGATCGGTCGCCCGGACGTCGACCCTCGAACCGGACGCCCCGGGCGCGGAGCCGTGGCTTCCACCACTATGCCGATTGCCCGGGCAACGGCGAAACCTTCAGCTGCTGCGCCATTTTCGCGATTGCCGTGCGCAGCACGCGATAGGGCCGCAATAACAGCGTCACGTGTTCGAGCCCACCCGCGGTGGCGAACTCTTCTCGCAATATGCCCTGCAGCTCGTGGCCGTCCACCCGAGCGGTGAACGCGAACAAGCGATCCCGCTCGCCACCCCACCTACCGGTCTGTTCCACTCCTTCCAGAACTGCCGCGATCAACCCCAGCATGTGCGCCACATCCGCGCGTCCGCGGTAGTCGGCGACTGGACTGGAGAACGTCGTGTCCGTGCACAACAAACTCGTGACCCGCTTCATGTCGCCGCTCCGCCAGCTGGGAAGAACCAAACTTTCATTCATGCCTCTATTTTAGAGGCGCACTCGCTCAGTGGCCACCTCGTTCGCTCGGAACTCGGCGTTTGCAGGGCTACGGTGCGGCTCGAGCGGAACGGCTTACGGAATACCGATTCCGTGCGCTGAACCTTCTCCCGCCCGAGCAGGTCACTTCACAGCGGCGGGTCGACTACCGGCTGATCCGGCGCGGAACCGCGACGGTGGCGAGTTTGTCGGGGTTGCGGATGGCGTAGACGTTGGTGATCTTGCCGTCGAGGATCTCGATCAGGAAGACCCCTTCCAGATGGCCGCCGCTGTAGGCGAGCATCGCGGGCGTGTTGTTGTAGTTGACCATCTCGATCCGCACGTCCGACGCCCGTCGCCTCCTGTGAAAGATGTTGACCAGGGCCGCGGCCACTTTCTCGGCACCAACTACCGGTCGGCGCGCCGCGGTGACCTTGCCGCCGCTGTCGGCGGTCCAGGTGGCTTCGGGAGCGAGCAGCGCGAGCAGTCCTTGTGTGTCGCCGGTGGTCGCCGCTGTCATGAACTGCTGGGTGATCTGTGCGATCTCGGCCGCGTCGACCGGCTCGAAACGTTTGCGCCGCGCGTGCACATGGGAGCGGGCGCGGTGGGCCACCTGACGCACCGTCATCACGGATTTCCCTAACGTCACTGCGATTTCGTCGTAGCCGAACTCGAATACCTCCCGCAGCACGAAGACCGCACGCTCGTCGGGACTCAGTGTTTCCAGCAGCACGAGCATCGCCATCGATACCGATTCGGCGAGTATCAGATCCGCTGAGGCCTCGTTCTCGTCGAGAAGCAGCGGTTCGGGCAGCCACGGGCCGATGTAGTCCTCGCGACGGCGCGCGCCGGCCCGCACCGCGTTGAGCGCCTGGCGGGTCACCAGCCGTGCCAGATACGACCTGGTGTCGCGTATCGTCGCCAGGTCCACCTGGGCCCACCGCAGGTAGCTGTCCTGCAGCACGTCGTCGGATTCGGTCGCCGAGCCGAGGATTTCGTAGACGATCGTGAACAGCAGCGGCCGCAGCAGGGTAAATCGTTCGGCATGCTCGTCGGTCGTCATGCGGAGGTGACTACCTGTGCGGAGGAGTTGGGCTGTGCGGGTCGCGGGCCGCCCTTGGGCCAGAGCAACGAACCCGGCTTGCGGGCCTCACGGCGGATCTTCCCGACCCCGATCTTGCAGGTCAGCTCCTTGATCCTGGCGCCAGCGCCGCCGCCGATGTAGAGGTTCACCGCGGTGTCATCCTTGCGGGCGAGCTGCCGGATGCCCACACGACGGCCGAGGCTGATGCACGTCCCGGTGAGGGCCAGGTCGATCACCTCGGGTTGGGTGGCCGCGATGTGGCTCAGCACGGTATCGGCGGCCTGCGCTCCGAGCGGCCCGGCGCCTTGGCCGCTCATCCGCAGCGGTTGACCCGAGGGTGCGGCGGCGTCGCCGGTTGCGACGATGCGGTCGTCGTCGATGCTGGTCAGCGTCTCATCGGTGAGCAGCCTGCCGAGCGTGTCGGTTCGGAGCCCGCTCGCGGCGGCCAATCCGGGGACGCCGAAACCCGCGGTCCAGATGGTGAGTGCGCTCGCACGCACCGCACCGTCGGCCAAGACGACCGCATCCGGCCCGACCTCGCTCACCCGGCCGGTTCCGAGCACGGCGACACCGTGCCGGGACAGCCACTTGGTGACGTACCGGCGACCGCGCGGGCTCAATGACGGATTCAGGGTTCCGCCGCACACCAGCGTGACTGTGCGTTTCTGTTCGGCCAGTTCGGCGGCCGTCTCGATGCCGGTCGGCCCACCACCGACCACCGTGATCGGAGCATCGAGGGGCAGTTCGTCCAGTCTGGCGCGCAGCCGCTGCGCGGACTCGATTTCGGCGATGGGGAAAGCGAACTCGGCCGCGCCGGGCACGGCCGGTATCGCCGCGGTGCTGCCGACAGCGTAGATGACGTGGTCGTAGTCCAGCGTGCGACCCGACGCCAGCCGCACCGTACGGGCAGCGACGTCGATGCGCGTGGCGCTGTCGACGACCAACCGGATGCCCTCGCCGAGCAGCGTGCCGTAGTCGATCGTCGCGTCGCCGGTCCTGGCGACGAACTGATGCAGCCGGACTCGATCGACGAACTCCGGGCGAGGATTGACCAGCGTGATGGTGGTATCGGTGCGCATCCGCAGACGGTTGGCCGCGAGTGTTCCAGCGTAGCCGCCACCGATGACAACGACGTTGTGGAGAGTTCCTTCTTGGGTCATGCCCTCAAGACACCATGGACCGCCGAAACATGACACGAACCCTTGTGACGTGCACCACTTCATCCGAAACCACCTTGTCCGGCACGAACCCAACCACGGCAGCGCGCACAACGCCACCGCAAGGCCGAGCTGATCCCCCGGACCGCGCCCCCGCCCCGGCGCGACGAACGCGAGGTCCGCCGGGGGGGCAACGTGAAGAACCGGAACAACTCCTCGCGGCTGATCTCCGGGAGCTCCCGAAGACGCGTCGACTCCTCGTCCGCGAACACCCTCGTCGCCACGAAACCCGCCCGCCAGCACACCGATCAACCCCATCGGCAGCCAAGCCGAGCACCTACCGCGCCCACCCGCAACCCAAACCGATCACAATGTCATTCCCGCTTCGGCCGGACCGAATACGCGCAGTTGCCGTTTGGGGCCGGCGGCGGACTGCTCGTAGGAGCGGTAGACGTATTCGACCGGTTTCGATCGAACAGTTATGATCAGGCCGACTCGACGACGTGGCGGGGGTCCGTCCAGGACCGGAGGGGCTACGGGAATGACTGGTGGTCCGTACGATCCGGGTGATCAGGTGCGGGCGGGCAACGCCGCTTTTATTGCACGGCAACCTGAATCGGCGACAGATGAGCCGGCTCCGGATTCGGGCGTCCACTCTCACATGGCGGCTTCGTCCTCCGATCAGCCGTTCGTCGGGCACCAGCACGCCGGTCGGGGGCACTGGCCGCCGCAACAACCTTTGCTACAGGCGTATCCGACGCAGCAGGCCGGTCGCCGCAAGCCGGGGTTGGTTGTTGCCGGTGTTGCCGGGCTAGGAGCGATGGTGCTGGCGATCGGGGTGGTGATCGGTGTCGCCGTGCGTGATCGAGAAAGCGATACCGTTCCCGCCGGCGCCTCGGCCACCGCGCCGCTGGTACCGGCGACCTATTCGATGAAGGCGATCACCAATGCGTGCGACCTTGTCGATCGCACTCCTCTGACCAGGTGGGCCTCCGCGCCGCTCGGCGATCCCGAACATGAGGAAACTGCGTCGTCCGGCAACTTCGGCATCCTGAATTGCACTATCAACTATGGCAATTCGACCGACGACACCTTTCCGATGAACACCGCGGCGGTCAGGGTCCGGGCTGACGTCATGGACGGTTCGGCTTCGCGAACGTACGACCATTGGAAACGCAGCGCCGCCGACCTCGCCGATGACGGATCGGTGGTGACATCCGGGGAGTTCACCGGCATCGGCACCCAAGGTTACTGGCAGTTCGAAGCCGACAACTTCGGTGGCATCGTGGACGCCGAATATGTGATGTGCGTATGGGACGGCGGTGTCGCGGTGCGGGTGGAGATCGACCTCTCCCGCGAGAAGGAATCCCCGGTGGTGGATAGAGACCAACTCGATTCGGTCGCCAGATCACAAGCCCGCGAGGTGCTGGCCGGACTGCGACAGAACTAGCAACCATCGAATCGAACGGGCCGATGAGGACGGTCAGGTGACTATACGGCCACCGGCAAAGTACGATCGGCGCTGAGTTGAGGAGTCTCGACGGGGAGCACGTCGAGGAATCGAAGGGCTGCGAGAGATGACAGACCCGCGGCACACACCCGACCACCCCATTCCGGACGACTCCGATATCACTGCGCGGCAACCACATTTGGCGAGCGGCGACTGGACACGGCCCGACACCGAACACGGCCGACCTGGTCGTGGATATCCGCCGCTTGTTCCGCAGGGCCCGTCCTCGCCTGCCGGTCATCGTAAGCCAGGCCTGATCGCCGCCGGTGTCGTGGCGTTGGCGGCTGCGCTGGGCGCCGGTGTGGTGATCGGCATCGTCATCGCCGACGGCGGCAGTGGCAGTCGGTCCGCCGCTGTCGAGGGGCCCGCCGGAGCGCCGGCGACATCATCTACCGCCACGACTACTCCGCGTCCGGAGCCGGAGCCGGGAATCTATTCGATGAACGGAATCGCCGATGCGTGCGATCTGGTCGACCCTGCCCCATTGCACAAATGGTCGTCCACACCGGACCAGCCGCCCTACCATCACGAAACCTCGCCGAGCGCCTATGACACCGGCCGCCTGTCATGCCAATTCAGCTACAAGAGCCTCGCGAGCGACGGTGTCCACTGGAATCAAGCGGCCATCGACCTCCGCGTCGAGTTCACAACAGCCGGAGCCGCACCCGCTTATGACGACTGGAAACGCCAAGACACCACCACCGGGTCCGGGGCGGGTTCCGGCGAGATCACCGGAATCGGCGCCCAGGGTTACTGGCACACCGCGGTATCGGATTCCAGTCAGACCACTGGAATGGACTACGTCGTCGGTGTGCAGGACAGCAACGTCTCGGTGCGAGTCCGAATCCCCATCCTGCGCCAGCACGGCGAGCCCTCGGTAGACCTGGACGAGCTCGGCACGATCGCCAGAAGCCAAGCCCAGCGGGCCCTGGACGGACTGAGGAAGAAGTAACCACCGCGTATTCCGAAGGTCCGATCGGCTGCGGCACAGCTCTGAGGGCGTCGCTGTCGCCGACGGTCGGCGGCTGGACGCCGGCCTGGGCTCGACTTCCATGTCGAGCCGGACCCCGTCCCCGCGCAACCTACAACCAGTACTGCGCGACCGCGCGCACCCTCGACCTCGTCGGCGAGCGCTGGACCCTGCTGCTGATCCGCGAACTGCTGACCGGCCCCAAACGATTCGGCGATCTCCAGACCAGTCTGCGCGGCCTCGGCACCGGCCTACTCGCCGCCCGCCTCAAACACCTCGAACGCGAGGGACTCGCGCATAAGATCACGCTCCCACCGCCCGCCCGTACCCCGGCGTACGCCCTCACCGAGGCCGGCGAGGAACTCGGACCACCGATCCTGGGACTGGCCCGCTGGGGCCTGAAGTGGGCCATGGGCGAACGGCGCGAGACCGAGGCCTTCCATCCGGGGTGGGCCGTGCTCGGTCTCCGGGCCTGCTTCGACGCCGAAGCCGCAGCAGGGCTGCGCGCGGTGTACGAGTTCCGGATCGATGACGAGGTCTTCCACGCCCGGATCGACGACGGGACGATCGAGGCGCTACGCGGGCATGCCCAGCACCCCGACGCGACCATCACCATCAGCGAGGGCAGCGTTCCTCGATGTCACCAGCCACGGTCTGTCCTTCGCCGACGCGATCGAGGCCGGTGCCGCCTCGGTGTCGGGAGACACCGAGGCTTTGCGCGGGCTCGAGGGCCTGTTCCGGCTGCCGCCCCCGCGCGACCGGAAAACGGACCAGCCCTCTCCTGACCGCCGGAAGGTCGAGCCGGCTCCCGCCACCGGATCTCGACCGGACCGGTCCAAGGACGTAGCCAGGGGAACGTTGTAACACCGGCTGCCGGTGACCCGACAAACCGGGCATGTCTCTCAATCGCAAGCTGCCGCAACGCTTTTTGGCTCGCGCCGGTGTCGTCGCAGCGGTGACCGCCGCTGGGATGGTCGGGTTCGCAGCGCCGTCTACCGCCATACCGCATGACCCCGGCTTTCCGTTCACGCCGACCCTGACGCGCCTGGTGCCGACCAGCTGCTCCGCGATCATCGACGCGGTCACCGTGCGGCAGGAGAAGGCCGGCACATTCGGCGTGCGGGTGAACGTCACCCAGACCGGGGAGGGCTGCTCGGACTGGAAGGTTGCTGTGCGCTTCAAGAACCTCGATACCGGATACGCGGACGGGCAGCAGCACCGCGTCGTGAACGGTGTCGTCCAAGACACGGCGGACGGCGTGATCGTCGGTTTCGGCACGGCGCCGGGCGTCGGCCGGGTGGAGGCTCGAATCGTCGCGCTGGACTCGAACAACAGGGAGATGGAGCAGATCTCGGGTACGGCGACGTTCACACTGGGCTGAGCACGAGTGCCGTCGCCAGTGATCGCTGGGCATGGCAACGCTCGGCGGTCGGTCAAGGTGCCGGTATGTGCCGACCTCGAGCGGTGTCGGCCCGCGGCGTTGGCGTGTGAGGCCATGCTCATGATGATGGGGAGCTGGGAATGTGGCATGCTTGATGGTGAGCACGGGCTGTCGAAGTGATCGCTCGGCTTACTACAGGAAGTAATACAAAGTACATGACGCAAGGCAGTGTGAAGTGGTTTAACGGCGAAAAGGGCTTCGGGTTCATCGCGCAAGACGGTGGCGGTCCCGACGTTTTCGTTCACTACTCCGAGATTTCCGGCTCCGGATTCAAGTCCCTCGATGAGGGACAGCGTGTCGAGTTCGAGATCGGGCAGGGCCAGAAGGGCCCGCAGGCTCAGAGCGTCCGCGCCATCTGAGAGCTGACAGACCGGAAACCCGCGCTACGGCGCGGGTTTCTCGCTTTTTCCAAGAAGCCGGTGAGTAGGCCCACGATGCAGGCCTGCTGGTCAGCTCGGCGCTGATCTACGAACGACTCCTGGAACGCCAGCGTATCCGAATTGAGGACGATCGTGGCCCAACCCGCCACGTCTGAAACCCCGACCCGTAGGTACTATAGATTTCATACCTTCGGCAGCCGCTCGCGGGCTGATGCGGTGGAAAGGAGTGGGTCGTGACCGATGCGGATGGGCACCCCGATATCGAGGAGTTCGATCTCTCAACGGTGCTGGCCGCGCTCGCCGATGACAATCGGCGCAGTGTGATCGCGCAACTGTATGCCGAGCCGGAGGGAACCGAGCAGTTCTGCAGTGTGTTCGGGATGCCGTGGGCGCCGTCGACGCGCACGCATCACTTCCGGGTGCTGCGCAAGGCGGGGTTGATCCGGCAGCGGGATGTCGGCAACGGCCGGATGACGAGCCTGCGACGCGAGGACATGGAAAAGGTTTTTCCCGGCCTGCTGGCGGCGATTCTCGACGCCGACAGGGGTCGTCATCCGGCCGCGCCGGCTACCATGTGACCGGCAGCGATGTCGGCCGGTGGACGAGAATGCCGGTTTCCCAAGGGATTCGGTCCTCGGGTACGGCGAGCCGCAGCGTCGGCAGCTCGGTGACGAGCCTGCGCAGCACCTCGGTGATCTCCATACGCGCCATGGCCGCACCCATGCAGTGGTGCATGCCGTAGCCGAATTGCAGGTGCCGCTTGCCGTTACGGGCAGGGTCGATCACCGCCGGGTCCGGGTACACCTCGGGATCACGGTTGGCCGAATGCGCGTCGGCGTAGACGATGTCGCCGGGATTCAGCGTCCCCTGCGACAGCGTGAGTTCACGGGTGGTGACGCGCGGGAAGGTCGAGATCCGTCCCAGCGGTAGCAACCGCAGGAACTCCTCCACCGCGGCGGGGATGGCGTCCGGATTGTCCACCAGGTACTGCCACAGCTCCGGCCTGGCGAGTGCCACGTAGGCGATCTTGGTGATCACCGACAGGATGTTCTGGTCGCCGCCGACCAGTGAGCCGAGCAGGATGGCCGCGTACTCCCCGTCGGTGACCGGCGGCGACACGGAGTCGCGCGCCGCGAGCAGGTCCAGGATCAGTCCGGGCCGCAGCTCACGCCGCCGGGCGACGAGATCCTCGATGTAGTGGAACAGGGTCCAGAACTCGCCCAGCAGCCTGTCCACATCGCTGCCGTCGCCGAGTTGCATCTTCCGCGACAGATGCCGGAAATAACCGATGTCGGCAGTCGGTATGCCGAGATAGTCGACGTTGACGCCGATGGTCACCGGATCCAGCAGCGCCCGAACGAGATCGGCCGATCCGCGCTCGTGCTGTTCGCGCAGTTCGGCGAGCGCGTCGTCGAGTACCCGGTGCACCGCGGGCGCTCGCCTGGCCATGGTGGCGGCACTGTAGGCGGAGGCCACGAAGCCTTTGAGCCGCCCGTGACCGGGGTGGTCGAGGTTGAGCAGCATTTCCGTCGGCATGATGGTCGGCAGGAAGCTCGGCCCATCCTCGACGTTGGTCTCCGCGCGCGCGAAGCTGAGGTCGGTCAGGACCGCGTGCACGTCGCGGTAGGTGGTCACGTGCACCGCAGTGTGGCCGCTGGGCAGTTTCACCTGCGGCAAGCCGCCGGTGGATTGTTGCGGTAGTGGTTCGATCATGAGCGGCGGCGCGATATTGGCGATGCCGTCGAGATCGACCCGGACCGCGTCGAGTGCGTGGGTCATGAGGTGACTCCTTCTGGACTGGAACCGATGTCCCGGTTCTCGGTGGCTCGTGCGTTGCCGCGCACCGCGACGATGAGGATGGTGAGCACCACGAGCAGGGCGATGAGCACGCCGACAGTGATGGTGAAGGCGGAGCGGTAGACGTCTGGATGACCGAACTGGCCCGCGGCGGTGTCGTCGGCGGCCTTCCCGCTGAGCCGGGTGCCGACGACCGCAGCGAGCACGATGGCGTAACCGGCGACGAACAGCGCTTCGCTGCCGATGCGGAAGAAGTTCAGCAGGCCCGCGGCGGTGCCGCCGCGTTCGGCGGGCACCACGGAGAGCGCGTGGCCGTCGACCAGGCCGATGGGCAGGCCGAAACCGAGGCCGAGCAACACCATCGGCACGATGATCCAGGCCACCGAACGGTCCTGCGAGAGCGCGAGCACACCGGCGTTGCCGAGGATCGCGGCGCCAAGCGCGAGGTAGACCACCCTGCCGACGGTCAGCGCCGGGAAGCGGGTGACGAGGTGGCCGATGGCCACCGGCGCCACGAAGACCGGAATGGTCATCGCGAGCATGAGCAATCCCGACGCGCCCGCCGAGAGGTCGGTGATGCCGCTCAACGCCGAAGGCAGGTAGGTCAGCAGGGTGACGAAGCCGATCGATCCGGCGACCGGAACCAGGCACATGGCGAGGAATTCCCGATTGCGCAGCAGACCGAGATCGAGGATCGGGCCGTGTTCGACGACAGCGGGTTTCGCGGCGGGCAGCACCCGCGTGCCGACACCGGCGGCCGCGAGGATCACCGCGTGCACCAGGAAGACGCCCCGCCAGTCCAGCAGTGAGATGAGGATGCCGGAGATGGTGGGGCCGAGCGCGAGACCGAGCCCGTTCACGGTGCCGAAGACGGCGAACGCCCTGGTCCGGCGGGCCCCTTCGTAGGCAGCAGACAGCAGCGCGGTGGCGCCGGTCAGGATGGCCGCGGCGCCGATGCCCGCGACGACGCGGGCCAGGTCGAGGACGAACAGGTTCGGTGCGGCGACGCTGCCGATACTGCCAGCGACGACGAGCGCGGTACCGATCCCGAAGGTGCGCCGATGTCCGATGCGGTCGCTGACCGCGCCCCACAGCAGCGTGGTGAGGGCGAAGGCGACATTGAATCCGTTGACGACCCATTGCAGCGCGGCGGGATTCGATCCGAGGTCCTGCGAGATGAGCGGAAGGGCGATGGCGGTGCCCGCGATGGCCATCGGCGTGACGAACTGGGCGGCGAGCACTACGGGCAGTGTGGCACCGCTGGGTGGTGCGCCGCGGGTTTCGGTTTCGGTGGTGACGGTCGACATGAATACCCCCTGGGGCGGTCGGAATGGACTCGGCACGGTGGATGGGAGGACTTCGAGACGTACGAGAGGTACTACTCAACTAGTAGGTACTATGATGCTAGTAGCTACTCCGAGTTTCGTACAACCGCTGCCGCGGACCAGACCTCGCCCCAGGAGCATGTGATGAGCACGGCGCACCGGCCCCGACCGAATCCGGTCGACACCGACATCGACACCGATGTCCTGGTGGTCGGTGGCGGGCCGGTCGGCATGCTGGTCGCCGCCGAGCTGGCACTGCAACGCGTCCGGGTCGTCGTGGTCGAGACCCGCGCCGAACTCGACCAGCGCCCGCGGGCGGGCACGGTGCATGCCCGGTCGCTGTCGCTGCTGGCACGCCGCGGATATCTGCCCTCCGCGACTTCCGAAGCGATACAACGTGATCCGCACGGCGTGCGCCGGTCCCCGTTCCAGTTCGCGGCGCAACCGGTGCTGATGATCAGCGCGCCCGGCGTCGAGCCCGGTCCGATCGCGGGCATTCCGCAGGCACGGCTGGAGGCGGCGTTCGAGGAGCGCGCGGGCCATCTCGGCGCACGAATCCTGCGCGGTCACACCGTCACCGGACTCGAGGCCGACGACGACGCGGTGGTGGCCGAAGTGGCCGCCGAGACCGGACATCGCTCGCTGCGTATCCGCGCCCGCTACGCCGTCGGCACCGACGGTGCCCGCAGCCTCGTCGCCCGCATCGGCGATTTCCCGGCGCAGGTGTACCCGGCGACCATGAACGCCATTGCCGGACTGGCGGTTACGGCCCCGGACGGCGGGGTTCCGCCGGGCTGGCACCCGACGCCGTCCGGATGGACCCTGCACAATCCGAATCCCCACGGACCCGCGCGCATCATCGCCATGGATTTCAGCGGCGCCCTCGACCACCGGCCCGAGCCCGACGCGCGAGAGTACCGGCAACGCCTGGAATATGTGCTCGGCGCACCGCCCGCGCTGAGCGAGATCAGCCACCTCACCCGGTTCAGCGACCACGGCCGCTACCGCACCCGCCTGCGGGACGGACGGCTGCTGCTGGCAGGCGACGCTGCGCACAGCCACTATCCCCTCGGCGGCCAGGGCCTCAACACCGGCATGCAGGACGCGTTCGCGCTGGGCTGGCGGCTGGCCCGAGTGATCACCGGACACGACCGGCCCGCAGTCCTCGACGAGTACTCGCGTGAACGGGTCGCCGTCGCGGCCGCGGTGGTCGCCAACACCGTGCTGCAATCGCGGATGATGAACCCCCGCCAGCCCGAGTTGCGTGCGGCGATGCTGGCAATGCTCGCGATCCCGGCGATCCACGACGCCGTCGCCCAGCTCATCAGCGGCCAGTTCCAGTCCGGATTCCAGCACGATTTGGTGGTCGTCGAGGCAGACGGCGGTGTGCGGACCCTCACCGAGTTGCTGCGGGCGGGCCGGTTCGTGGCGATCCGGCCCGACGAGCACGTCCCGGTACCGCACGCCCCCGCCGGCGCGATCACGGTGACCGGCAAGGTGACCCCGGACCAGGCGTGGACCTGTGCGTTGGTCCGTCCGGACGGCTACCTTGCCGGCACCTGGTGAAACGCCGCTCAGCCCGGCCATCGTTCCAGCGCCTCGCGCACCTCGGCGATCGCCTGCCCGGCATCACGGAACCGCACCGCCTGCCAGCCGGATTGCCTTGCCGCGGCGCAGTTCTCGGCGAGGTCATCGATCAGCAGGCACTGGCCGGCGGCGACGCCCGCCTGCTCGGCGGCGAGGCCGAAGATCTCCGGATCGGGTTTGCGGACCCCGACCTTGCACGAATCGATCAGGGCGCTCAAGACCCCGTCCAGATCGATCATGGCGTGCCAGTAGGGCTCCCACTCGACGACATTGTTGCTGAGCACCCCGACCCGGGTACCGCCCTCGGCCAGCTCGATCGCGAAGTCGCGAACCGCGCTGTTGGCCCGGTGGCCGGCGAACCACTGCCTGCCGAAATCGGGTTCGCTGCGCGAGAGGTCGATCTCGGGTTGCTTGGCCCTGAGCACGGCGTGCAGCTTGCCGACCCACTCGCGTTCGTCGAGCAACGCCAGTTCGATCGGCGCCAGTGGCGCGAGCCCGTATTCGGCGCCCACCTCGGCGATGGCGAACTTCAACAGGTCGGGCGCAATGCCCGCGACCTCCTCGTAGCGCTCGAACAGGTCGTCGAGCGGCGGTGAGAGCACCCCGCCGAAATCGAACCAGACGAACGGCCCCGCCGTCTTCGCGGCGGTCACTGGACCATCGTCCCGACGTCGGCCGGACGGAAGCGCAGCTCCACCTCGCCGACGGCGATCACATCCGCACCCTGGGTCAGGTCCACCTGTGCCCGCACGCCGCCGCCCTCACCGGGAAGCGGAGCGACGGTGGCCCTCGCGATGGTCTCGCGCTCGAATTCACCGAACTTGGTGAACTCGATCCCGAGCCGCTGCATCACCATGCGACTGGTGTCCAGCCCGAGGACGGCGTTCGCAGCTGCCATCGCGACCTGCCGGGCCGCTTCGAACTGCAACATACCGGGGACATGATCGAGAGCATGATCGAACAGGGAGGGATGGTCGGTGTCGATGATGGTCAACGCCGTCAGCTCGTGCCTGCCCGACAGCACCGGATTCGCCAGGATCGCATTGCGCGGGTTGTGCCTGCCGACCGAACCCGGCCGCATTCGCGCGACCGGCACTTGCCCCGGAATCACATGCTGGGCGGGCAAACCCAGCGCTTCGCGCCCGCGCACCCTGATCCGGTTCCACACCGCGGCGGGCATCCACTGGTAGACCATCACCTCCCGTGCGGCTTCCCTGCCCTCGATCTCGGCGACCATCTCGAGCGACAGGCCGATGATCTGATCATCACGGCGCTTCTCGCCGATCACCCGGGCCTCGATGACGCAGTGCCCCGGGCAGTTGCCGATCCGCAGGGTGTCGGGGTCGGCGATGGTGAAATCCGCCGAACCGAAGATGAACTTCTCCGTCCGGGCCACCCCGAGGAAGGTGTGCGCGTAATAGATCGCGACCTGCCGGAACACCTCGATGAGCAGGAGCGGATCGTAGGTGGTCGCGGTACCCCGATGGTCACTGAAATACGAGTGGTTGCGGGGCAATTGAGCGGCGAACACCGCACCGTCGGGTATCGGCTGCGCGTCGGTGAGGAAGACCTCGGCGATCGATTCCCGGTGCACGATGCCTCGCGGAATATTGCGATCGAAAGTCAGGGTTTGGGTTGCGGCGGTCATGATCGAGCCTTCCTGGAACGAGGGGGTGGCGGCAGACTGGTCAGCGGACGGCGATGTCGTATGCCCAGGCATTGACGGTGTTGCGGGGCGGGTCGAACAGTGCGGTCACGTTGTGGATCGCGGAACTCGCCGCGACACTGTTGCGGTCGGTGTAGAGCGGGATCGCCACGGCGTTGTCGAGCAGGTGCGCGGTGATGGTGTCGAACAGCTGCTTGCGCTGTTGCGGGTCGGTCGCCTTGGTCGCTTCGATGAGCCACCGGTCCACCTGCGGGTCGGCGAGTTTGGCGCCCGCGACGATGGAACCGAGGGTGATGCCGTCGATCTGGCCGTATTTCAGGTCGGGGGTGGTGGAGCCGTAGGCGCGGTTGAACTGCAGCGACAGGTCGAGTCCGCCGACCTGACGCGGGAACGCCTCGTACTGGTTGCGGGCCAGCAGATCGTAGACCTGGGCGTTCTCGACGAACTGCAGGTCGACCCGGATCCCGAGATTCTGGCGCAGCTCGGCCTGCCAGGCCTTCAGGAAATCGTCTTCCGGATAGGTCGGCGTGGTGGCGAGCAGACGGACGGTCAGGCGCTGTCCCGCCGCGTCGGTGCGGTAGCCGTCGGAGTCCTTTCCGGTCCAGCCCGCCTGATCGAGCAGGGTGCGGGCGGCGGCGACATCGGGTTTGCCCTTGGTCTCGTACTTGGCGTCGTAATATGCGCTGTCCGGAGAGATGAGGCTCCAGGCGCGCTGCTGGGAACCCTTGGTCAGACTGTCCACCACCGCGGCGATGTCGACGCCCGCGGCGATGGCCCGCCGCACCCGCACGTCCGTGGTCGGGCCGTTGGTGAGGTTGAGCATGATCACCGTGGGCGCGGCCGACGAGCCGATCTGTTCGTACTGGAATCCGTCGATCCCGTCGAACAGGGGGATGTCGGTGGCCTTGACCGTGCCGATCGCGTCGACCTCGCCGCTGCGCAGCAGGCCCGCGCGGGTGGAGGCTTCGGGAATGTACTCGACGACGAGATCGTCCACGTACGCGGCGCCCTGATGCGCGGCGGTGGCGGGGCCCCACCTATAGTCGGGATTCCGGTGGAAGCGCAGTTCCTGCCCCTGGACCGCCTTGTCCAGGACGAACGGACCCGAACCCACCAGCCCGATTCCGCTGGTGAGGGTCTCCTTGCCGACGTTCAGCGTGCTGGGAGCCACGATGGCGCCGCTGAGTCCGGCGAGGGTGGACAGGAAGTCCGCGCGGGGTGTGCTCAGCGTGATCCGCACCTTGTAGGGATCGACCACGTCGACCGCGCTGACGCTCGAGTACTGCAGGAGGCCGAGCACCGTCCAGGACGGGGTGTCCGGATTCCTCAGCACATCGATGTTCGCCTTGACCGCGGCGGCGTCGAACTTCTCTCCGTTGTGGAATGTCACGTCCCGGCGCAGCGTGAATTCGTACACCGTGCCGTCGGGGGAAACGGTCCACTCGGAGGCGAGCCACGGGTGGAACTTTTCGTCGCGGTCTTCGGCGATGAGACTGTCATAGCTGTTGCGCAGCACCTGGGAGGCGTCGAAGGCCGCGCCGACATGGGGATTGAGGCCGCGTGTCGGATAGGACGGCAAGGCGATGGTGAAGGTGCCGCCCGGCTGTGCCGGTGAGGTCAGTCCGCCCCGGCCGCTGCCGGGTTCGGGGTCGGAGGCGCAGGCGCCCGCGGCCAGGACGATGCCGACGGCCAGTGCGGTGAACAGTCGAGTGAGGCGATTACGCACGCGAGGGTCTTTCCGTGGGGTCCGGTACCGCCAGGCGCGGCACGGAATCGAGCAGGGAACGGGTGTACGGGGATGTCGGCGCCGTGAAAACGTCGTCGGACGAACCTGATTCGACGATCACGCCGCCGTGCAGCACGAGCAGGCGGTGACAGATCTGCCGGACGACGGCGAGATCGTGGGAGATGAAGATGATGCCGACCCCGCGCTCGCGCGCGAGTTCGGCGATCAGTTCGAGGATCTGGGCCTGTACCGAGATGTCGAGTGCCGACACCGGCTCGTCGCAGACCACCAATTCCGGCCTGCTGCCCAGGGCCCTGGCGATATTGACGCGCTGACGCTGTCCGCCCGACAGTTCGCGCGGGTGACGATCGATGCTGTCGGCCGGCAGGCGCACCGCGTCGAGCAGACCCATCACCTCTGCGCGCCGCTCGCGACGGCCGACCCGCAAGGCGACGCTCTCGCCGATGATCTCGCCCACCCGGTAGCGGGGGTCGAAGGATCCGGTCGAATCCTGCGCGACCAGCCCGATCCGGCCGGGACGGCGAGTGAGCCGCGTCAACGGCGCTCCGGCGAAACGCATTTCGCCGCCGTCCGGCTCGATCAGCCCGGTGATCATCTTCGCCACCGTCGACTTACCCGAACCGGATTCACCGACCACGCCGAGCACCTCACCGGCCCTGACCTCGAAGCCGATATCGGCGACCGCGGATACCGCACGGCCCCGCACCCGATACGCCTTGGTCAGCGCGCTCGCGGTGAAGATCGGTGCGCCCGAACGTGACGGCGGTGCGCCCGCCCGGCCCCGCGGCACCGCGGCGATCAATGCCCTGGTGTACTCGTGCCGCGGATCGCCGATGACCTGCGCCGCTGGCCCCTGCTCGACGACGCGCCCCGCTTTCATCACCAGGATGCGATCGGCCACCGAGGCCACCACCGCCAGATCGTGGCTCACCAGGATCATCGATCGCCCGCCCGCGACCTGCCGGACCAGCAGGTCGAGCACCTGCGCCTGCACCGTCACATCGAGCGCCGTGGTCGGTTCGTCGGCGATGAGGATGTCCGGGTCACCCGCGAGGGCGGAGGCGATCAGCGCGCGCTGGCGCTGACCGCCCGACAGCTGGAACGGCCGCTGCCGCTTGCGCACCTCGGGATCGGCGATCCCCACCGAGATCAGCAGCTCATCGATGCGGGCCGCGCGGCCGGAGCGCGGTGTCGCGCGCAACGCTTCCGCCATCTCGTCGGCGATGGTGCGCAGCGGATCGAGCGCGACGAGCGCGTCCTGGAACACCAGTCCTATCCGGGCGCCACGGATCCCACGCCACTGCCGTTCGCTCAGTCCGAGGGCCGGGGTGCCGAACAACTCGAACCGGTCGGCCCGCACCCGGGCGCTGCCCCCGCGAGACCGACGAGGCTGCGTGTGGTCACCGATTTGCCCGAACCCGATTCACCGACGATGGCGAGGATCTCGCCGCGCCGCAGGTCGAAGCCGACGCCTTCGACGACATCGCCCGCGCTCCCGGGGAAACCGACGCGCAGGTTCCGCACGCTCAGTACGGTGTCGGTCACGGTGTCCGTGCTCGGCACGGCGGCGGCGGTGAGCGTCATAACTGTGCCCTTCGTTCGAAGCGGTGGCCGACGTGGCGGCCGAGCACCGTGGTGGCCAGGACCACGACCGTGACGGCGGCACCGGGGAAGGCGACCGACCACCACGCGATACGCAGATCGCCGTGCGCCTCGGCGAGCATGGAACCCCACTCCGGGTCCGGAGGTTGCGGGCCGAAGCCGAGGAAACTCAGGGCGGCGGCGCCGAGAATGCTGGTCCCGAGGCCGAGGGTGACCACAATCGGCAGCGACCGCAACGCGTTCGGCAGGATGTGGCGAACGACGATCCGCGCGCGTGACCGGGTCAGCAGGCGCGCTTGCGCGACATGGTCGGCGGCGCGCACCGCCCGGGTCTCCGCCCGCATCACCCTGGCGAATCGCGGCGCCGCGGCGAGGCCGAGGGCGAGAACGAGATTGCCGGTTCCGGTGCCGGTGAAGGTGATGAGCACCAGCGCCAGCAGCACCTCGGGGAACGCGCCGAGCAGATCGAAGGCGCGCGAGGCGATGGCGTCCACGACCCGGCCACCGATTCCTGCCGCCAGCCCGGCACTCACGCCGATCAGTCCCGCGAGTGCCGTCGCCGACACCCCGATGAACAGCGACAACCGGGCGCCGTGCACGACACGGGTGAACACATCACGGCCCAGTTGATCGGTACCGAACGGATGCGACAGCGACGGTGGCCGATGCGCGGTAACCAGATCGGTTTGCAGCGGGTCGCCGGAGGCGAGCAGGGTGGGCACGAGGGCGGCGAGCACCGCGAGAACGAGTACCACGCCGGCGATCAGGACGGCGACGGGACGGTGTGACACCGGGAGGGCGAAGCGTTGCCGCAGAATGGCTGTCGTCATGCGGAGACCTCCTGCAGGTGCGGATCGATCCAGAGATAGGCGATGTCGACGACGACCGTGACGATCAGATAGACGGCGGCCGACAGCAGCGCGACACCGAGCACCACCGGAACGTCGGAATAGCCGACGGCCTCGACCGTCGCCCGTCCCACGCCGGACCGGCCGAAGACCTCTTCGACGACGACGGTTCCGGTGAGCAATCCGCTCACGGCCCATCCGGCCAAGGTCGCGGCCGGGATGAGCGAGTGCCGCAGTCCGTGTCGCAGGCGCAGGCGGGTGGCGCCGATGCCACGCGATCGAGCGGTCAGCGCGAACGGCTGCTCGAGCGCGCGTTCGATCCCCTCCCGCATGACCTGGGCCAGCACCGCGGCAATGGGCAGCGCCAGGGTGACGGCCGGGAGTATCAGACGCTGGAACTCGTTGCCCGCGGTCACCGGCAGCACCTTCAGCGTGAAGGCGAAGATCCAGATCAACAGCAGCCCTGTCCAGAAGGGCGGCGCGGAGGCCACCACGATCTCGGCCGTGGTGATCGACCGGCTGAGTACATCGCGCCTTCCCGCGGTGAGCACGGCCAGCAGCGGCGCGAGGACGACCGCGAGGAGCAGTGCGAATCCGGCGAGCTGGGCGCTGCTGCCCAATTGTTCGCCGAACACGATGTCGGTCACGGGTTCGCCGCGCACGTATGAGTAGCCGAGGTCGCCGTGCAGCAGCCGTCCGAGGTGGTGCCCGTACTGCACGAGCAGCGGGCGGTCCAGACCCCAGTCCTGTTCGATCCGCGCACGCAGTCCTGGATCGCTGGACTCCCCCATGATCGCGGTGACCGGATCGCCGGGGGCAATGTGCACGGCCAGGAACGCCAGGGTGACCGCGGCCCACATCATCGCCACCGCGGACAGGACCAGGCCCGCGATGCGCCCGAACACTTTGCGCCGGTGTGGATTCATCGCGGCTCAGTCCTCGATGGGGGCGCCGACCAAGCTGCCCCATTCGGTCCAGGATCCGTCGTAGACGCGAACCCGATGATCGTCGAGCAGGTCGGTGAACACCAGCCAGCCGAGCGCGGCGCGATGCGAGAGCCGGCAGTAGGCGATGATCTGCTCGGCACCGTCGATGCCGAGCTCCGCCACCCGCTCTCGGAGTTCGGATACCGGCCGCAGCAGTCCGCGCTCGTCGAGCAAATCCTGCGCAGGCAGGCTCCGCGCGCCCGGAATCCGGCCCGCCCGTTCGGCACCGTGATCGATCGGCTCGGTGAGCGGGGACACCCGCAGACCCGAATACTCCTGCGGTGAGCGCAGATCCAGGATCGCGACGGACGTCCCGAGGGCCGCGCGTACCTCGTCCCGGCCGACGACGACTTCGTCGTGGCGCGGCGCGACCCGAGGCAGCGGGTCCGGCGACTCGGAGGCCTGCGCGTCGCCGGTGGGCTCGGCCGCATCGGCGGCGCCTTCGATCGGTGCGGCAGCGGAGGCACTCGACGCGGTACCGTTCGCGGCTTCGGCGACGCGCCACGCGGGCAATCCGCCGTCCAGATAACGCAGGTCACCACCGACCCCGACGGCCGCGGCCACCCAGATGGCGTACGCGGCGAACTGCGTCGGCTCGCCCGCGAAAACCACCGTCGACTCGGCATCGGCACCCAGTGCGCGCAGACGATCGACCAGGACCGGCGCCGCGGGGAATTCCCGGCGCGACTGGTGCCAGAGCAGATCTTTCCAGTAAACGGTGCGCGCGCCCGCGATGGTGCTCCGGTCCGACTCGGCACCCGGCGTGTTGGTCACCTCGATGACGATGACGCCGGAGTCCGAGAGACGGGTCCGCAACCACTCCGCGTCGACGACTCGGCTCGTCAGGACGTCTCCCATAGCAGCCCTCTCGCTGATATGTGCCGGGTCGGACGACCTCGGCGGTGAAAACATATGAGCCGCACCGCGATACTGGGAACACAAAAAGTCACGCAGACCCGAATTATGTTTCCACTGGCTTGGGGTACATATCCTCGGCACCGCGCATAGTCCGAGCGTCGAAAGGATCGCGATGTCCGGGGCCCGTGCCGCCCACCTCATCTCCGCGAGCAACTTGCGTGACGACCCACCCGAACAGCTGGTGCTGCTCGACGTCCGGGTCGGCGCAGGCGGGCCCGACCCCAACGCATTCCGGCGCGGGCACCTGCCAGGAGCGCGCTTCGTCGACGTCGACGCCGACCTGGCGGGTACCGCCACAGCGCGCTCCGGCGCCCGCCCACTGCCGGAAGCCGGACCACTCACCACCGCGCTGCGGAGCTGGGGCATCCGCGACGACAGCACCGTGGTGGTCTACGACGACTCCCGCTCGGTCCCCGCCGCCCGTGCGTGGTGGGTCCTGCGCTGGGCGGGACTGACCGACGTCCGGCTCCTCGACGGTGGGCTGCGAGCGTGGCGCGCGGCCGGCGGCCCCATCGTCTCGGGCACCGAAACCGTCGCGGCGGGAACCGTATCCGCGCTGCCCGGCGGACTTCCCGTGGTCGGCACCGCCACCGTGGCGACGCTGCCCGCACGCGGCATCCTCCTCGATGCCCGCCCCCACAGCCACTATCGCGGCGAGGGCGCATTCGCCGGTCACATTCCCGATGCCGTCAACGCGCCGGTCTTCGACGACTTCGACGAGCACGGACTGCTCCGCGACGAACCCACCCTGCGTACGCGTTATCGCGGCCTCGGCCTCGGCCCCGCGACGCCCGCGGCCACCCACTGCGGCAGCGGGATGGCCGCGGCCCTCCAGGTCTTCGTCCTCGCCACGCTCGGCATCGAGATCGCCCTGTATCCCGGCTCGCTCTCGCAGTGGACCGCCGACCCGGCACGACCCCTCGTCCGCGGCGACTCCCCCGCGCCCGGCCCCGTCCCCGCACCCTGATCCCCGGAGATCCGCCATGACCGCCCAGCCACGACATGTCATCCTCAACGCCAACCTGATACCCGGCGGCACCCTCGGCAGCCCGTGGCGGCGCGCCGAGCAACCCGCGGCGCACTTCGTCGGAATCGAGCACTACCTCGACGTGGCGCGCACCGCCGAACGCGGACTGCTCGATGCCGTGTTCCTGGCCGACTCACCGGACATCCAGGCCAAGGACTGGACCGCGCCCAGCCGGCTGCTCGACCCGTTCATCGCCCAGTCCGTGCTGGCCGCGCATACCAGCCACATCGGCCTGATCATCACCGCCACGACGTCCTATAACGACCCCTACAATCTGGCGCGCTCGTTCGCCGCGCTGTCGGCGGTGTCCGGTGGCCGGGTGGGCTGGAACTACGTCGTCACCGGCGGCGACGCCGCGGCCCGCAACTACTCTCTGAGCCAGGCCCCGCCGAAGTCGGAACGGTACGCCCGCGCCGCCGAATTCCTCGACGTGGTGACCGCGCTGTGGGATTCGGCGCCCGCCGACGCGATCGTCGGTGACAAGGCGACCGGCCGCTACCTCGACCCGGCGGTGGTCCGGCCGATCGACCACGACGGCAAGTTCTTCCGGGTGGCCGGGCCGTTGAAGGCGCCGCCGCTGACCCACGGTAGGCCGGTGCTGATCCAGGCGGGCGCCTCCACCCACGGCGTGGAACTGGGTGCGAGGACAGCGGACGCCGTCTACTCCGCACACGTCGATCCCGGGTCGGCGGCGCAGCGACGCACCGAGCTCCGGCGTCGGGCCGCCGACGCCGGGCGCGCTCCCGACAGTGTGAAGCTGCTGCCGGGGCTGATCGTCGTGCTCGCCGATTCCGAAGCCGCGGCCCGGCGACGCGAACGCGAGCTCATCGACCTCATTCCCGACGAGGTCCAACTGGTCAACCTCGCCGAACGGCTCGGCCTCGACCCCGCCGATCTAGACCTGAACGCGCCGTTCCCGTGGGAGAGGATCCCCGACGAGAACACCGACGGGGGGTCACGCGGACAACGCGCGGTACTGCTCGAGTACGTGCGCTCCAGTGGCGCGGACACGCGTGGCGCGGCGCGCCTGCTGGCCTCGGGCAGTGTGCACGCCAAGGTGGTCGGCGGCCCGGAACAGGTGGCCGGATTCATCGCGGACTGGTTCTCGGCGGGCGCCGTCGACGGATTCAATGTGATGATCGACGAATTGCCCAGCGGTCTGGTCGATTTCGTCGATCATGTCATCCCGCTGCTGCGCCGGCGCGGCATCTTCCGCACCGAATACGACACCACCACCCTGAGAGGGCATTACCGGCTGTGATCACTTCGTCGTCATCAGCGGCCCTCCGCGCGCCGTCGTTGTTCGTGCAGTTGCGCAGCGGTCCGCCGGTCGCCGAGGTCTACCGGCAGACCATCGACATCGGCACGCGTGCCGAACGACTCGGCTTCGGCGCCCTCTGGTTCGCGACCCGGCATTTCGAGGCCCATCACGCCGCACTGCCCTCCGTGTTCCCGTTCGTCGCCGCGGTCGCCCAGCACACCACCACGATCCGGCTCGGCACCGGCGTGGTGGCACTGCCGTTCGAACATCCGGTGCGTCTGGCGGAGGACGCGGTAGTCACCGACGCGCTCAGCGGTGGACGGCTCGAACTCGGTGTCGGCAAGGGCCTCGGATTCGGCCACTCCGCCTCCAGCTACATCGGATTCGGTGTTCCCGACACCGACCGGGAGGCGCTGTACGCCGACCGGATGGCCGCGCTGCGGCGTCTACTCGCCCACGGCCGCGTCACCGACGACATCGCCCTGTATCCGCCACCGGGCACCCTGCGTTCCCGGATCTGGCAGTCCACCGGCAACATCGACACCGCGCGGCGCGCGGGCGCGGCGGGCGACGGACTCCTTCCGCACGGCAACTCCCAGGCACGCGCCGGCGGCGATGTCGCCGAGCTCGTCGACGCCTATCTGTCCTCTTGCCGCGGTACACCGCGCATCGGGTCGACCGTCACGGTGCTGCCCGGTGACAGCGAACGCGACGCGCTCGACCTGCTCGACACCGACATCCGACTGAGCCCGGCCTACTACCCGGAGCTGCCGAGCGCCGCCGACCGGCGACGGTTCCTCACGGACAACCGCATCCGGATCGGAACCGCCGAGCAGATCGTCGAACAGCTGCGCGAGGACCGGGGCCTCGCCGCCGCCACCGAAGTGCTTTTCCACATTCCTCTCGCGGTCGGCCATCCCCGATACGCGGAATGCCTGCACCGCGTCAGCACCGAGATGGCCCCGCGGCTGCATCCGCGGCCCGTCCGCTAGTCCAGGAACTCCCGATGCCTGGCACCGGAGGCCTCGGCGAGCAGGCCGGCGAGTTCGGCGAGCCCGGCGGCCGCATCGGGTAGCTGCGGCACCGCGACGCGCACCACGCCCGGGCGCGGCGGTGCCACATACGATTTCGCCCCCGATCCGACGATGATCCCGTGCCGGGCCAGCTCGAGCAGCGCCGCCTGTTCATCGGCGACCTCCACCCACACCACCAGGCTGTTCACCCCGGAATACGCGGTGACGCCGCGCGCGCGCAACGCCGCGAGCAGCCCTTCCCGACGGGCGGTATAGCGATCCCGGGCGGAATCGATCAGTGCGGCGGTCGCCGGGTCGATGATGAGGTGCGCCAAGGCGTTCTGCAGAATCCGGCTGTTGGCGGCGATGCCGTGGACCCGGGCACGAATGGCCCGGTCGACCAATTCGGCGCTGCCGCCGATGACACAGGTTCGAATGTCCATGCCGTAGGCCTTGCAATAGCTGCGCACCCGCACGCTGCGGCGCGGGAACCAGCGGCCGAGCGAGGGCGCCTGCGCCAGGGCCAGCGGCCCCACCGCGTCGTCCTCGACAATCCAGGGCACCTGCTCCGTCGCGGCGAGCACGGCGGCCAACTCCGTGGCGCGGTCCTCCGACAGCGCGCCACCCATCGCGTACCCGCCCTCCGGCTGGAGCACCACCACCGACGGCTGCCGCCGCAGCACTGCCGCCAGCGCATCGGGCAGCGCCCCCTGTTCGTCGGATTCGATACCGAGCACCTCGTACCCGACCTCCGCCAGGGTGTCGAGGAAGCCCGGCATCACCGGCTCCTCCACGGCGACAAGGGAACCCGCGGGCGCGGCGGCGTCCACCGCGAGGAACAAACCCTCCGAACCGCCGCCCGCAGCGACGAAGGCCTCGGCCGCGAACGGCCAGTCGTCGACGACGGCTTCGCGCAGCCGATCGGTGATGTAGTCACGCCCGGGTCGGTTGAGCTGATCGGTGTGCAATCCGGCCAGCATGGCGGGTGCCAGATCGGGTTGCAATGCGTAGTCCGGACTTCCGGTCAGCAGGTCGCGGGTCGCGAGCGCACGGCCCGCCGTGACCTCCTCGAGCGCGACTACCACCGTGCCACCGCGTCGATTGGTGGTGATCAGACCTTCCTCGCGCAGCGCGCTCCAGGCGGCGACAACCGTGCGCGTACTCAGCCCGCAGCGCCGGGCAACCTCGCGAATAGTCGGCAAGCGCGCACCCGCGGTAAGCGCACCGTCCCGGATCAACCGGGCCGTCACCGCGCGCACCGACTCGGGGGTGTGCGAAGCATCGGCCTGCAGCGCCCGCACCAGCAGTGCAGAATCCGGCTCCGTCACTGACACTCCACTCGTCGTCGCCACCCGTACGGAGAATATATGTATCCAGCAAACCGGTTTGTTCCCGGTTGCTCGATATATGTATCCAGCCGTCCAGCGACTCCGGAGCGACCGGCGGATCAGCCGCTGGGTCGGCGGCCCCTGCCCCGGCGGCCGTGTGGACCGGTCACCGGCACTGTCACTCCCGCCGAGCCACCCGTGCCGCGGCAGTCAACCAACGGCGGTGAGGCGAGGATGTGCTCACAGAACCGGGACGGCCACCGAGATCATCGCCTCCGACTCGGGCACCTGGCTGGGGTCGTTGCGGTAGACGTTGAAATGGTGGGTCGAGACGTCGTCGTCGGTACGAGCGATCCGCAGACCGTTGTCATTGATGAAGGCCGCGATTCGATCGTGTGCTTGCGGGATCATCTCGGCGAACGGGCCGGTCACGGTCGCGCACACCGCGCGGCGAACCGGGAAGTGCAGCGCCACGAGCGGGCCTTGGGCTTCGACACCTGCGGCGGTCTCCACGAAAACCGATTCGTCGACATCGGTCTCCCGGAATTCCCCGTCGTGTTCGATGCAGCCGCCCGCACCGGTGATCGCGATGTTCTGCCGCTGGAGTTCGGGCACGAATCGCTCCCACAGTTCCCCCTCGGCGGCATAGTTTTCCACCGTTCCTCGCAGCGTCACCAGCGTCTGCGCGGGGATGTCGATCAATTCGACCTCGATGTCGGACAAGATGTTCTCCAGTTCGTTCCGATCGAGCATGCGCTCGATGAGGGCCAGCCGATGCCTGGCCGAGGCGGCCTCGTCCACGAGTGTCCGGCGCTGCGATCGCAGCGCATCGGCATACGTGGGAGTGCCGTACACGGCGAGCAGGGCTCCGATGGCGGACACGCCGAACCCGACGTCGCGCAGCTGCCGAATCCGGGCGGCATCACCCAGCTGCTCCGGCGAATACCGGCGATATCCGCTGGCATCGACCGCGGCGGGAATCAGCACACCGCTCGAGTCGTAGTGCCGCAGCATCCGCACGCTGATCCTGCTCAACGAGGAAAAGCGGCCGATGGACATCAGCTTCGAGGGGTCGGTCACGCCAGTGAGTCTGCGGCCTCACACGGTGTCAGAGTCAACCGCCGCGGCGGCGGCACGTCGCTGCCGCCTGGGTCGGCTTCTCGGCGGTCTCGCTGCTGCGCCGGGCCGCGTTCGTCGTGGACCCGCTGGTGGAATACGGCGTGCCGCAATCGTGGTGGACGCCACTGGGATCGGCCAAGGCCGTTGGAGCGCTCGGGCTGATCGCCGGCCTCTTCGTTCCCGCGATCGGAGTCGCAGCGGCCATCGGCCTGATCCTGTACTTCGCAGGCGCGGTGATCACCGTGCTGCGGGCCCGCTCGTACAAGACCGTGGCGTTTCCGATGCTCTACCTGACTCCGGTCGCGGTCGCGCTCGGTCTGGGCTTCGCAGCGTAGGAAGGGGCGCCGCGCGGAGTCAGCGGCATCTATTGCCACTGCGGGGATTTCATGTTTGCGAGGCGCCGAGCAACGGGTTAAGGATGGCTACATGTCGCATGCCCCGATATCTCTGCGTGAACTCCCTCGGCTACGCACCCGCCACATCGCGCAAATCGGTGGACTCATGCGCCCCGGTACGCACCGATCCCCCTTGCTGGAATTCGGCGAACGGTTCGTCGTCTCACCACCGGGATTTCCGACCATGCTGGTCACTTACGACATGGACGATGTGCGAGGACTGTTCGCCAACCACGACGACTTCTCCGTCGGGCAGGTGCTGAGCCGCTTCTCCAGCCACGACATGATGTTCGGCAAGCAGACGTTGATCTTCCTCGACGGTGACGAACATCGCCGCGAACGTCAACTGTTCGCGCCGCCGTTCCAGAGCAAGGCACTCCGGTCCTACGAGGACCTCATGGTGGAGGTGGTCCAGCGCGAACTGCCGACCTGGCCGGTTGGTGAACCGTTCGAGTTTCTGAAGGTCGGCTACGACTTGGCCATCGGGGTGCTGCTCGGCGTCGTCTTCGGCGACGTGGCTCCGCCCCGCAAGGACCGGCTGAAACAGGCGGTCATCCGGTGGTTCGGGGAAATCGAAAGTCGCGGTTTCCTCGCCGTCACCTTGCTCACTCCGCTGGTCGGTGGCTACACGTTGCCCTACCCGCCGCTGACCCGCCGCCAGTCCGAGGTCGACGCCCTCATCATCGAGGAAATCGCCGCGCGCCGGTCCACGCCCGGTGACAGGAACGGCCGGAAAGATGTGCTGTCGCGGTATGTCGGCACCGAACTGGATCAGCACGACGACGCCGCGTTGGCCCGCAATATGCGTGGCATCCTGCTGGGCGCCTACGAGACCACCGCGATCACGCTCGGCTGGATCGCCGTCATGCTGGCCGCCCACCCGGCAGCCATGGCCGAGCTCGACGCGGCGGTCGACGCGGGCGACTGCGCCCGGCTCGACACCTACCTCGACGCCGTGGTCGCCGAAACGATGCGAATCCGCCCGGTGTCTCCGTTCACCGGGCGGCGCGCGCTGCGCGACACCGTGGTCAACGGCGTCCACGTCCCCAAGGGGGCCATCGTCATAGTCCCGATTCTCCTCATTCACGAATCAGCACGGCATTATTCGGACCCGATGGTCTTCCGCCCTGAACGCTTCCTCGACGAGCCGCCGAACGGCCGCACCTGGCTGACCTTCGGCGCCGGCGCGCATCGCTGTCTGGGCGCCCAATTCGCCTTGGCGGAAGCGCGCATCCTCTTCCGCACCATCCTCGAGCATCGTCGCATCGGCGCGGCCACCGGTCCCGTCGAACCCCCGCGTCGCTATCACACCGGCCTCAGCCCCGCCCACAACGCCAGGATCACCCTGCATACCCGCTGATCAGAGCCGCACCGCGGCAAACCTTTCGCCGTCGACGGAGTCTTCGATCAAGTGGATTCGGGCAGGTGCCACGCGAGCCTCTCCGACGCGAAGGCCTAACACACGTGGCGCGCCACGTTCGATGCGTGGCGCACACTGCCGATGTCCGGCCGAGCCGCACCGCAACTGCGGAGCGGCGTCAATTTCGGCCGATCCCAACATCTTCCGCGTCGACTGGTGTCGAATTGCCATTGATCGACGGTGTTCTGGATGACCGATGCGACCAGTCAGGAGTGCCCGCGTGCCACGTGAAATAGATTCGGCTGTCTTCCCCCATCTGGACGCGGACTTGGACCGTGTCCGTGACGTTCTCGGACCCGTTCGGCTGGAGGGTAGGCCTGAACTGGCCGCACTCACAGACGAAGGGCCGGACACCTCTCGCCGCCTGGTCCGCCCCACATTGACCCTCTTGTCGTACTACCTGCTCACCGATCCCGCGGCCCCGGCCGATGACCGGGTGGTGCGTGCCGCCGCTGCCGTCGAGTTGCTGCATCTGGGCTCGCTCTACCACGACGACGTCATCGATCACGCGTACGAGCGACGAGGCCGTCCCAGTGCCAATGTGGTGTGGGGTTCGCATATGGCCGTGCTGGGTGGGGACTCCGTAATGCTCACAAGTGTGCGCATGCTGGCCGAACTCGGTCGGCGCGAGGTCCTGTCGGGGGCAATCGCCGGTGAGCAGATGTGCGCGGGCATGGTGATCGAGGCCGCCGACCTTTACATGGCCTCCCGCAGCGAGCAGTCCTACCTGGACGCGATCGACGGCAAGACGGCGGCGGTGCTCTCGCTGGCATGCCGGGTGGGCGCGATGCAGGCCGGCAGGCCTGACGATCAGCAAGAGGCGTCGGCCCAGTTCGGCCGGTACTTCGGGCTGGCCTACCAGCTGTATGACGACATCCTCGATCTGACCTCCACCGCCGAAGAAATGGGCAAGCCCGTCAACGCGGACCTGTCCGCGGGCATCTACACACTTCCCGTGATCCGCGCGGCCGCCCGCGACCGAAGCCTTGCTCGCCTGTTGCAGAGCAGAATGACGCTCGAGCAAGCTGCGCGTGCCCGCGAGCTCGTCATCGCCTGCGGCGCCGTGGACGAAGCACAGGCGGTGGCCGACGAGTTCATAGACCGGGCCGCGGGTCAGCTCGCCACTCTGCCTGTCGACCCGCGCGCTCGCCGCGCGGTCACCGACTACGCCCGGTCCATCCTCGACCGGCGAACTTCCGGTCCCTCGGTCCCCCGGCGGCCGACGCAGCCACCTCGAACTCACGGCAATGGACTGTCGCCGCAACTCGCGCGATGGTTGCGGAACTGGCTGATGGACACCGGCCTTGCCGTCTCCTCCGCCGAGGCGGACTACCACCGGTGGACAGGGGCGATCCAGATCCCTACGCACACATTGGCCCCAGCAGCGAATGTGGTCCGTGAACAGACCGCCTACGCGATGGCCGTGCTGGTCCTCGCTTGGGATGACCTTTTCGAGGATCCGCAGCTGAGGGACCCGGAAGCCGTGACCGCGTTGCGACGTGGCATGGTGGCGACGCTGCGCCAGGACCCGGAGAAACCGTGGCGGCCCGGCGCGATTCCGACGGCTTGGGCGAGCATATGGCCGCGCCTGCGCGAGGGCCGGACCATCCGCTGGCAGGAGCGTTTCCTCGACGGTGTCGAGCAGTGGTTCGAAGCCGCCGAACGCGAAGCGCACCATCGCATCAGTGGCTACATCCCTTCCACGGCCGACTACCTGCCGCTGCGGATGTCGACCAGTGGGATCGAAACCGCCATCGCCTGCATGGAGGTGTACCACGACCGGGAACTGCCATCGACGCTGCGGGAACACCCCGTGATCCGCCGTCTCGAGGAACTCGCCTTCTGGGTCACTTTCGTGGAGAACGACCTGGTGGGACTGGATCAGGACGAGGCAGACCGAGTTCCCTACAACCTGGTGCGGGCAGTCCATCACGAAACCGGGTGCACTCGCAGCGAAGCCGTGGACCGGGTGCGGCACCAAGTGGCGGATCAACGCGCTCAGCTGGAGGCGGTGATCCACTACGTCCCCGCGCTCCTGCGCGTCCTTCCCGGCCTGGCGGGTGAGGGGAAGGACTACGCGGAGATGTATGTGAACATCACGAGCGTCGGGCTCTGGGGGCGTGAGAGCGATCGGTACACGCAAACCTCCGTTACCGCAGCGCCGGATCTCGAACGCCTGCGCCGTGAGGTCTACCTCCCGGCCGCCGAACCGGCTCCTACGGCGTCGTAAGCCCGCAGCCGGCACGAGCGAGGTCGTCTCCCGCGCCTCCACCGTGGTGGTGCGGGATGCCTCGTCAGTGCTTCGTCGGCTGTCCGGACCACATCGAGCGGGGGATGCGCATCCACATCGTAGGTCGAAGAGAGGAGCGGGTGCGCCGATGGAAAGCGATCAGACCGACGAGAGCGCTCACAATGAACCAGGCCAGCTGTACGGCGAATCCCGTCAATGGCGTGGCGTCGGAGAAACCGGCCGTGGTCGACGCCTGCATCGCCCCGTAGGAGGGCAGCCAGCGCACGAATTCGCTGTCGGCCCCGGCACTGGCGATCGGGTTCTGTACGGCCATGTCGAAGCAGCTGATCATCGCGATGGCGAACATCCCCTCCACCTCGCGGCGCAGCAGAGCGCCGAGGGCCACACCCAACGCCCCGTAGGTCATCGCCGCACCGAAAAGCGCCGCGGCGAGCAGGACAGGCTGCCGCGGCGACCAGTAGCAGCAGATGACCGCCGTGGCGTACACGCAGACCACCAGCGAGGCCACCACCAGACAGGCGATCTTCGCCGAACCCAAAGCGACCCGGGGGTACCCCGCCATCGTCAGACGCCGGTCGAAGGCGCCGCTGCTGAAAGTGGCCGCGAACATCATGAACCCTATGATCAGCGAGACCGCCATCAGGGCGCCGCTGACCTGAGCGAGCTCATTACCGTTGGCGCGCAGAACCAAACCGGTGTCTCGAAGCCGGAACGGCACCTCGAGGTCCGTGACGGCGACGCAAACCACAGTGATCAATATGGGAAGGAAGACGGCCACCAACAGCATGGCGAATCGGTTACGAGCATGCTGGATGAGGTCGTAGCGCGTCGCGATCACGAACAGTCGCAAACTCTCACTCATCGGCCTGCTCCTGTCCGCCTCGTAAGACGCCGTCGCGCAACCGCCACACTTGATCCAGCTTGTCGGTGTCGTGAGCCAGATGCGAGACAACCAGGACCGATCGGTGGGTGTCACGGAATTCCGCGACCAGATCCCAGAAACGCAGATACGTCTCCCAATCGAAACCCTGATACGGCTCATCCAACAGCAAAACCTGCGGATCATGCATCACCGCCAGCGTCAGATTGAGCTTTTGCCGCGTGCCGCCGCTGAGCGTCCCGACCCGCTCACCGGCATACTCGGAGAAACGCAAGATCTCCATGGTCTCTTCGGCGCGGCGCAGGTCCCGGATCGCATAGGCCGCGGCGAAGAAGTTCAGGTGCTGACGCACCGTGAAGGCGTCGTTCAGGATCACCTGCTGAGGGCAGTAACCGAACCGCCCACGGTGCCGGACCGTCCCCCGGTCCGGTCGCAGCTCTCCGGACAAAACCTTCAACAGCGTCGACTTCCCCGCCCCGTTCTCACCGACGATGCCCACCAGCGTCCCCGCGGGCAAAACGATGTCGATGCCACGCAGCACCGACCGTCTGCCGTATGAGTGGTGGACGTCCTCCACCTCCATCAACGCCCCTTTCCCGCCGCCGATCCAGTGGCCCGACAGCGGCTCGAATATTATCAAGCGACCACGAAACCTCGTGCCGGGAAGCTGATTCCGTGACATCGGCACCTCCGGCACGGAAGGTACGCCGATTCGGTGTGCGGTAGCGTTGACGAGCGCGAGATGGTCTCTCCATCAAGGGGGCGTGATGACGCGACTGTTCCTGAGTCATTCGAGTCGGAACAGTGTGCAGGCTGTCGCACTGTTGCGGTGGCTGGTCGAGCAACGGCCCGCGTTGGCGGGCAACATCTTCTTGGATCTGGACGAGAAATCCGGGATCGCTCAGGGTGTCCGTTGGCGAGATGCCCTACGCGGGGGATTGGCACGCTGCGAAGCGGTGATCTGCTTGACCTCGCGGGATTGGCACACCTCGACCGAATGCGTGGCCGAGTACCTGACGGCGGTGAATCTCGGCAAGCGGATCTACTGCGCCCGGCTCGAACCGTTCACCGATACGGATCCGACCCGTGAATGGCAACGGTGCGACCTGTTCGGCGACGGTCCGGTCACCGAGATCCGGGTCGATGGACAACTCGAGCCGGTGCGAATGCGCACCGAAGGCTTGCGCAGATTGCTGGACGGCCTGGGCGACGCAGGGATCGGGGCCGAAAACTTTCCGTGGCCGCCCGCCGGCGAGCCGGACCGGTCGCCGTACCGGGGCTGGCGCCCCTTCGATGCCGTGGACGCCGCCGTGTATTTCGGACGCGAGGTGCAGGTCATGGCGGGTTTGGAACATCTGCGGCGCATGCGGTCGATCGGCGCCGAGTCGATGTTCGTGGTGCTGGGAGCGTCGGGGACGGGTAAATCGTCGTTTCTGCGGGCGGGATTGTTGCCGCGGCTGGCTCGGGAGGATCGGCACTTTCTCGTACTGGACATCATGCGGCCGGAACGTCGAGCGCTCACCGGTGCTCACGGCCTGGCCGCGGTCATCTACGCCACCCGAACTCGCCTCGGGTTGACCACTCCGACACTCGGGGAGATCAAATCCGCGTTGCCCGACGTCGATCGCGCACGTGAGTGGCTCGTCCAGATGCAGCACGCCGCGCGAGACAGGTGGCCGTCCGACGACGTCGATACGCCCGTGCCGACGTTGTTGCTACCCATCGATCAAGCCGAAGAGCTGTTCGTCGCCGACGCCGGGGCGCAGGGCGAGCAATTCCTGAAGCTGCTGGGCACGCTGCTCGCCGTATCGGATGAGGTGGGCACACAGCACGTGTCGATGAAGGCGGCGGTCACCATCCGTACCGATCGCTATGAGCAGCTACAGAATGCCGTGCAGATGAAGACGGTGCCGCGATTCGTCTTCGACGCGCTCGAGCCGTTGCCGCGGACCCAGTTCAAGGAGGTCATCACCGGGCCGGCGGCTCGTGCCGACGACAGTGCGGCACTACGCATCGAACCGGACTTGGTGGATCGGCTCCTGGCCGACGGTGATCACGGCGCCGACACCCTGCCGCTGCTGGCCCTGACGCTGTCGCGACTCTACGACGACTATGCCGCGAGCGGAACGCTGACTGTCGAGAATTACAACGCGATGGGCGGTATCGACCGGGTCGTCCACACCGAGGTCGAATCTCTACTGTCCACCGACCCGCGGATACGACAGCGGCAGTTGGAGGTGTTGCGCTCGGCGTTCATCCCCGCGTTGGCGACCATAGATCCCGACAACGATCAGCCGATGCGTCGCATCGCTCGGTGGGACGAACTCCCCGAGGAGGCGCACGAGCTGATCGACGGGTTCGTGGACAAGCGGTTGCTGGTCAAGGACCGCCGCGACGGCGAGGTGGTCGTCGAGGTGGCACTGGAAAGCTTCCTGCGGCAGTGGGATTCGTTGGCCGGATGGCTCCGTGCGCAGGCCGACGACCTCAAGGCCGCCGACCGCCTCGAACGTGCTGTCGAAGGCTGGAATCGCAACGGTCGTGACCAGTCGTGGCTACTGGAAGGGACCCGGCTCGCCGAAGCCGAAACGCTCTCGGCCAAAACGGATTATCAGCGACGCCTCCAGCCCGCCCGTGAATTCCTCCTCGCGTCCCGCCGTCGGCAACAAGATCGCCTCACGGCATTGCGTCGCCGGGCTCGAGCGCTGGCGGCGTTGCTGGTCGTCGCCATCGTGGTCGCGGGATTGGCCGGAGCGGGGTTCTGGCAAGCCGATACCGCGACTGAACGGGCGGAGGCCGCGAGCATCCGGGCCGAGGCGCGCACCCGCGAGGCGGTCGGGCGACAGTTGATCGCGGAAGCGCAGGCCATGTTCGAGCAGAGCCGGTCCGGTGGTGATATTCGAGCTGTTCAACAAATTCTCGCGGCAAACGCCCTGGCACCGAGCCCCGAGACCGCGGGCGCTATCGTCGGTGCGCTCTATGAGCGGCGACTGACAGCCAAAATCGTCGACACCGGGTCGGAAGTCTGGGATGTGGTGTTCAGTCCTGATGGGCGCCGGGTGGTCACCGGCGATCTCGATTTCCGATTGCGGTCGTGGGATGCCCATTCCGGTGAACTGGTCGGGGAGCCGAGGCAGATCCCCGCACGTACCCTCGGGGTTCAAATCAAACGGCTCAGCCCTGACGGGCGCCGGGCCGTTACCGGCCAGATGGGCGGGTCGATGCGACTGTGGGATGTCGAATCCGGACAACCGACCGGGCAGCCGCTGAATGTCGATATCGGCATTTTGGGGGATGTGGCCGTCAGCCCGGACGGGCGCCGGGTCGTCTCCGGCGGTCAGGACGGGACGGTGCGGTTGTGGGACGCCGAGTCCGGCCGACCGATCGGGCAGCCGATGACCGGCCACACCAACGCGGTAGCCAGCGTGATGTTCAGCCCGGACGGGCGTCGGGTCGTCTCCGGCAGTCTCGACAGGACCGTGCGGCTGTGGGACGCCGAGTCCCGGCTGCCGATCGGACAGCCGATGATCGGCCACACCAGCGCCCTGCAGAGCGTGGCATTCAGTCCGGATGGGCGTCGCGTCGTTTCGGGGAGCGACGATGGGACGGCGCGCTTGTGGGATGTCGACTCGGGCCGATCGATCGGGCGGCCGCTGAGCGGTCATGCCGACTATGTGTCGAGTCTGGCGTTCAGTCCTGATGGGCGGTGGGTTGTAACCGGCGACTACAGCGGGATCATGCGTTTGTGGGATGCCGGGACAGGGCGAATGATCGGGGAGCCTCTGCTCGGGCACACCGCAGGCGTCATGAATATCGCGTTCAGCCCGGATGGCAGGCGAATCGTTTCCGGCAGCCTCGATAAAACGGTCCGGATATGGGAACTCGGGGCGGGGTATCTGATCGGGCAGCCGATGACCGGCCACAGCGACATGGTGAAGAGTGTGGCCTTCAATCCGGATGGTAGACGTATCGCCTCGGGCAGCAACGACGGGACAGTACGGCTGTGGGATGTTGAATCCGGGCAACCGCGAGGAGAGCCGCTGATCGGCCATACCGCTGCCGTCGAACACGTGGTCTTCAGTCCCGACGGTAGGAAAATCGTCTCCGTCAGTTATGACAAGACGATGCGATTGTGGGATGTCGACGCGGGGCGGCCGATCGGGGAGCCGCTCACCGGCATCGACAACGCCGTGCCGAACGCGGTTTTCACTCCGGACGGTAAACGCGTCATCTCCGCTTCCGACAAGAAGTTGCTGTTCTGGGATGCCGAGTCCGGCAAGAGGATTCGGGAACTGCCGATCGGAGACGAGGTCGGCACGGCGAATGCGGTCTTCAGCTCGGACGGCACGCGAGTCGCGACCGACTGGGGCGGAACCGTGCGGTTATGGGATGTCGAGTCCGGGCGCGAGATCGAAGAACTGCCGGGCAGCGGCAGCGCCCCTGTGGGCAGCATGGCATTCAGTCCCGACGGGAAGCGGTTCGCCACCGGTGGCCACGACGGTATGGTGCGGTCGTGGGATGTCGAGTCCGCACGACCGCTCGGCCAACCGACGATCGGCCACAACAGCATCGTGAAGAGTGTGGCCTTCAGCCCAGACGGTAAGCGAATAGTCTCCGGTAGCCGCGACAAGACGGTGCGGTTGTGGGACGCCGAGTCCGGACAACTGCTCGGCAGGCCGATGATCGGCCACATCGGCGACATAGACAGCGTGGCGTTCAGCCCGGACGGGACGCTGGTCACCTCCGGAAGCTGGGACACGATGGTGCGAGTATGGCCTGCCTACCAAGGCGATCCCGAGAAGCTATGCGCCAAGCTCACTTCCAATATGAGCTTTCGGAATTGGAGTGATCGGGTGCGCATACCGAACCAGCCGTACATCGAACTCTGCCCCGGACTGCCGATCAGCCCGACCTGAGGACGCGCGCGGGCCGGCAGCCTATGTCCGCCGCAGCGAGCGCGCACCGGAGGCGCGCCGAATTCGCCCAGGAGTGGTCAGGGTAGGAACCCGCAGCGCCGACGCAGATCGAGCGGCCCCCTTGCGGTACCGTCGGGAACCTTCCCGATGAGCGCTCCGGCCGTGAAGCGTAGACGCCGATCGTCGTGATATGCCTCATCCCGGCGTCGAAGCCGACATCGAACACGAACCAGGAGAATGACATTGGCGAAGCTACACCGGCCCGGGCGTCCTGAGGATCTGCCGGATGCGCGGCTGCTGTGGGCGCGGTGGGCGGCCGTAGCGGTCGCTACCTACGATCGCGACGAAGAGCGCGAGCCGCAGCAGCATCGTTCGGGATACTGGATCGACGATGACGGCCTGCACTGGGACGACTGCGGCTGTACCTGGTGGGTGCTGAAGTGGTTCGGCGACGGCCGTGCCGTGCTCGTCGGAGAGGACGAATCGAGCCGGGTCAAGTGGTACGAGCCTGCCATCGACCTGCTGGCCGGAGCACCGGAATGGTTACCTCGGCTCTACCTGCAGGACCTGATCGATGACTACATGGTCGGCTGTGTCTACTGGTTCGACGAGGGGGCCTGGAACCGGGCCCCCTACCCTGACGATCTGGCCGACGACGGGCTCGACTGTGGCATCTCGGCTCTGACGACCCGGGCCGGCGCCGTCGGCGAGATCGCCGAACGGCTGGAGTTCGACAACACCGACACCGGTATGCCGGAGCTGTGTGATCAACTGCTCGATGACGCCGAGCGTGGCGCTGTCACCGAGACCGTGCTTCGATCCTTCGCCGAGACGATGGTGCGGTTGAAGGCACAGCACTACCCCGAGGACGATCCCCGACCACGCACCGACAGCGACCTCACCGCCATGTTCGCCCTGGCCGCGCGTGCCGGTCTCGACACGGCCACCTGGACCGGCACGCTCGGCACCCGAAGCTGAACCGGACGGCCCCTGCGGGAGCCTGCACTCCTCCCCCTCCCCCGAGTTAGGGCCACCCGGCGTGCCCGAGGCCCCTCAGTGGTTTCCTATTGAGGGAGAATATGGACGTGAGCGACGCAATCAGCAATAAGTGGAAACATCAGCTCGGCCTACCTGCGGTCATGGCGCCGACGGGTCCAGTGGCACTCGTCGGCTGCTAGTTCGATGTCGGAGCGAGAAGTGCCGGGACGGGAATCCCCGACAGGGCCCGGCGGGAAGAGGTTCGACGAGCTGGAATTGTCGCGCAGGAAGTCGGAAGAAGGAAGCAGCGCTGTGGAGACCTCCGGAGACGGCACGTCGAACGTCACCCGGCTACCGCGTCGCCCGCGGCGCGTGGCGGAAGAGGCCGGGGAGCGCCTCCAGAAGACTTGGCGCTCGGAAGGTGGCTCCGTCTATGATCCTGCACCGACCAAGCCCGTACTGCGATCGGAACTGCAGCGGGAGACAGGGTGGTGGCCGGTCGGCCCAGGCGCGACACGGCACCCCGCCCCCCTGAATGATCCGGGCAGCGCCGAGCCTGAGGGGAATGTCGTCGATCTCGACGCGCTGCGGCGGAAACGAGCTGGTGACGACGCTCCGGCCGCCGGCATCCGGCGCATGGTCAAACCCCGGCGAATCGAGAAAAGTGCGGGCGAGGGGTCAGGCACCGAAGATGATACGGTGTGAGGCGATGACTACCGGGACGGCGATGCGCCACACACGGATTGGTTACCCGGCGCTGCTCTGAACGCCGCTCGAGCCGGTGTCGGCCGGTTTGTCGATCGAGGCTTCTGCGGTATTGCGCGGGCTCCGCCTTCGTCGTGTTGATCACAAGACATCAACCACGACAGAAGGACTCAACGATGACTGCAACGCATGGTGCGCCGGTCGAGGTGCAGACACCCGATGGTGTCGCCGACGCATATGTCGCTTATCCCGACGATGGTGCCGCCCATCCGGGCGTACTGGTGATTCAGGACGGTTTCGGACTGCGGCCCAGCCTGCGGACGCTGGCTGATCGTATTGCCGCCCACGGCTACACCGTCCTGCTTCCGAACGCCTATTACCGGCACGGTCCGGCACCGGTAGTCGAATTGCCGGACTTGATCGACCCGGCGGAGCGGCCGGAGATCTTCCAGCAGGTCTTCCCGATGATCCGCGAGTTGACACCGGAGCTTCTGCGTTCCGATGCCGGCGCTTACCTCGAGTGGCTGGCAGCTTCGCCGCATGTCTCCGAGGGGAAGGTCGGCGTCACCGGCTACTGCATGGGGGCGCGGCTGGCGGTGTTGGTCGCTGCCATGTTCCCCGATCGGGTTGCGGCGGTGGCCGGGTTCCATGGCGGCCCACTCGTCACCGATACCTCGGACAGTCCGCACCTTGTCGTCGGAAACATCACCGCGGAGCTGTATTTCGCCCACGCCGGCGAGGATGACCACATGACTCCCGAACACATCGGCCGGTTCGACAAGGCACTCGCCGCCGCTGGCGTCCGCCACCGCACCGAGGTCTACGAAGGGGCCCGACACGGCTACACCCAGGCCGACACCTCCGCCCACGACCTCGAAGCTGCCGAACGGCACTACCGCGAACTACTGGCCCTGTTCGACCGCAATCTGCGCCAGTAGCAACCCGGCTATGGAGCCGACCATGCAGCTCGGCCGCCGACCATGCACCCCTTGCGGCAATCGCTGTCCACTGGGACATGCGGTCGGTTGAAAGCGGTGACAGCGGAGACCGCGTGATGCCTCGGGACTACCTTCCCGAGGCATCACCGTGCCAGCGCCGGATACCGGCCGGTGACACCTCTATGCCCACTACGGAGGCGAAGCTTGTGGCTGTCGGCGCGGACTCTCCGTGCCTCGGTGGATACTGGCGGCCCTCGTGTCAGGGGACGAAGACGATGCGGTCCTCCGTCTCCGCGCTCCACGTCTCGGCGATCTGGGCGAGAGGCACAGGACGTGCCTGCACGTCGATCGCGCCGGTGTGCACCGCGACGGCGAGTTCCGGAAGCTCCGCGAGGATGTCGCGGGAGGAGACCGAGCCGATCCCACTGCCGCAGATCTGTAGCCGGGATGCGCGCAGCAGCGCGGAGTGGAGGGGGATCGTCTGGCCGGCGACGGATCCGATCTGAATCCAGTCCAGCGGGGCGGAGCGGTCGCGGCGTGCGGTGATCATCGCGGTCATCGCACGGGCGGAGGGTTCTCCCCACACGTAGTCGAGGACGACGTCGACCTCGGCGGCGCGGTCGGTCTGCTCGAACGTCACCGTCTCGTCCGCGCCGAGGTCGTGCAGCGCGGCGAGCCGGGAAGCGTTGCGTCCGGCGGCGATCACGTATGCGGCACCGAATTGCTTCGCTATCTGCACGGCCATGCGGCCGGCGCTGCCGGTCGCACCCAGGACGAGGACGCGCTGCCCCTTTTGGAACGCGATGCGGCGGCGCAGGGCGACCCACGACGACATCGCCGGGTTCATCGCGGCGGCGATGTGCACCGGGTCGACGTCGCCTGGTAGTACCACGCTGCGACGGGGATCGATCAGCGTCTGTTCGGCGAACATGCCCAGGTCAGTGTCGTCCAGCACCGCGTACCTGAGGTTTCCGTGCCGGTCGCGCACGACGCCGTCGACGCCGGGAACGAACGGGAGCCTGCCGGTGCCGCTGTAGTGCGTACCGTTCGCCCGAGCCCTGACCAGGTGGTGTAAACCGGCCGCGAGAACGTCTACGACCATCTCGTTCTCCCCCTCGGCGACCGGGGCGGGATACTCGCTGTACCGGGGTGGAGCGTCGAAGCTGGTGACAACGGCGGCGTGCATGGCAACTCCTCGTTTTGTTTGCATTACCAACTAATCCGAGTTTGGTTGGTAATGCAAACTATGTCAAGTACGATTGCGGCATGAGACCTGACGATGCGCTCGAGGATGCCCTCGTTCGGACGTCCTTCCGGGTGATGGCCGTGCTCACCCGCATCGGTTCGGAGCACGACCTGTCCCTCACGCAGTTGCGGCTACTCGGCTTTCTGCGCGACCGCCGGCCGCGGATGACCGATCTGGCGGCGTTCCTGGGGCTGGACAAGTCCACGATGTCCGGTCTCGTCGAGCGGGCCGAGCGCCGAGGTCTCGTGGCACGAGGCAAATCGCCGGAGGATCGCAGGGTCGTCGATGTGTTCATCACTCCGACGGGCAGCGAACTCGCCGGACGGCTACAAGAAGAGATCCGCGCGGCCCTGGCCCCCTACACCGACCGGCTATGCGCCGACGATCGCCACGCACTCACGCAACTGCTCGCCTCCCTTGCCGGTAGAGCGCCAGAGAACAGTGGGAAAGAAGGGCCGACGAACGCCCTGTGAGCCCACGCCCTCTCCACCACGTAGATCAGCGCACCGCCACCGCTGTCTTCAGCCTGCGGATACCCCGGATCAGCAACAGGTTGTCACGCAGGCTCGGTGGCGTGCGTTCGGGATCCATCAGTTCGTTCTCCGCGAGCGGGCTGTCCTCGTCCTCGACGGTCTCCGGCTCGAACCGCACCAGGGTCCGGCCGTTGCCGCGCAACCTCTCGACGGTGCGCAGAAGAGACGACGTCTCGGCGAGTGCGGCGTCGAACTTCGCGGGTTCGGCATCGAGATGTTCGCAGATCAGCTGGCGGCGGATACCGAGGATGGTTTCGCGCAGCAGGTCACCGTCCACGGTGGCGGGGGTGACCTCGACGGCCAGATCGCATTCGGTGTCGAAGCCCATCGAACGGTTGTTGAGGTTCGACGATCCCACCCGCAGCAGCCGATCGTCCATCACCAATACCTTGGCGTGGACGTAGATCGGCGCGCCGGCCTCGGTGACGGGATAGTAGACGCCGAACCGGTTCTCGGTATCGGCCTTCCACAACAGCTGCAGTAAGCGGCGACGCGCCCCATCCATCGCCTGTTGCTCGAGCCAGCCGTCGGCGTGACGCGGCAGCACCAGCACGATCTCCGGACCGTTCGGCTCACGCAGCCGAGCGGCGATCGCCTCGGCGAGAGTGCGCGACGCCAGGTACTGACTTTCGATGTACAGCGACCGCCTGGCGCCCGCGATCGCCGCCAGATACAACGCCTCGATCTCCCGGACTTCGGCGCGGTCGGCGAGTTCGGGGAAGGTCCGCGCGATACCCACATCCACCGACCGCATCGTCGGCTCCAGTCCCTCCGGCCACGGCGTGTCACCGGCGATCTCGTCGACCGCGGCCAATTGCTGTCCCGTCGCCGCCTTCCACCGGGCCCGGGCCAATTCGCCGATCGCCTTCGCCGCATCGCCGTCGACGGCGGTGGTCGCGTCGTGCCATGGTCCGTACCGGCGGCCGTTGGGCTCGGTACGGTAGTGGTTGTCGTCCCGATGGTCGCTGGTGTCCCAGCGATCGACGGTCATGTCGATACCACCGCAGAACGCGAGGGCGTCGTCGATCACCACGATCTTCTGATGGTGTGCCGAACCGATCGGGTGCGCGCCATCCATCTCGAGGTGCAACCGCCGATCGGTTATCCAATTGACGACGAAGATCGGTGTCATCCCGCGGCTGATCGCCGCGAACGCACCGACATTCCATTTCAGCAGGTAGATGTCGAGATCCGGTCGCTGTTTCGGCAGCCAGGACAAGAATTTACCCAGCCGATCGGGCCCTTCGAGGGTCTTCTCCCCCGGTTCGAACTTGATTCGGGTGTCGAAGTCCCAGCCGATCAGCACGATGCGCTTGCGGGCCTGCAACATCGCGGACTTGGCATGGCGGAAATAGTCCGCCGCATCGACAATGCACGCCAGCCGATCGGCCCGCGCGATCTGCCAGCAGGTGTCGCCGGGGGTGAGGATTTGTTGCTCGTCGCTCATGTGTGTAGTCAGTTCTCTCGTCCAGCCGCACACCCGTCGCCGCAGGTGAACGTTTCACAGTACTGCGCGGTCGCGCACCGTTTCGGTCGCGGTCTTCGCTCGGCACCGCGAACGCGTGCTGGGTGTGCCGTCACGGTTTCGAAGCTGCTATCGCAACGGACCTCCACGTCGCTCTGAGCAGGCAGCTGCGAAGACGGTGCAGGTTCGCCCCTACAAGTGGGGGCGCCCGAGGAAGTAACCGGCTGTCAGGTCGGCGCGATGAGCCAGGTGGAGTTCGTCGAGAGCGGAGGCCGGCGTGGGTCGAGGTATGAGAAGCATTGCGGTGGCTGCCATTACGGTGGCCGCGTCGATGCTCTGGATGGGTGCACCTGTGCTGGCGAATGCCGAGCCGGACGGGCTGAAACATTGCGCGGTCAGCAGTGGACGAGTACCCGAAACGGCCACGCCGGAGGAGGTCGGACTCGACTCGGCGGCGCTGCGTCGGGCGGTGGCGCTCGCGGCGGATTCGACGCGCACGACGCTGCAGATCTTCCGGAACAATTGCCTGATCGCGACCGGCCCCAACCACGCGCGGGCCGCCGGTGTGCCGTGGAATCTCTGGAGCAGCACCAAGAGCGTGGTTTCGATGGTGGCCGGGATCGCGGTCGACGAGCAGCGGCTGCGGCTCGATGACCCGATCGGCGCCTATCTGCCGCCCGAACTCGGCGATGCCGCACATCGCGCGATCACCGTGCGGAATCTGCTCATCGAAGCCAGCGGCATGCAGGTGGCGGTGGCCTCCGAGGGCATCACCGGATTGGCGCAGATCGACCCGAATGTGGTCGCGCAGGCGCTGGCGATGCCGATCGATCAACAGCAAGGCATCGAGTGGCGCTACAGCCAGCGCGCTGTCGATCTGCTCGTGTACGTCATCCAGCGTGCGGTCGATGAGGACTTCCAGGCGTACACCCAGCGAAAACTATTCGATCCGTTGGGTATTCCGCCGACCGACTACTTCTGGGGGCGGGACCGCAGTGGAAACACCTACGGTTACGCGCATCTGTTGCTGCCACCAGACGATTTCGCCAAGCTGGGTCTGCTGCTAACCAATCGCGGCCAGTGGGACGGTCACCGGATCATCTCGGCGGATTATCTCGCGCAGGCCGGCCGACCCACGCCGACGAACCCCTGCTACGGCTTCCTGTTCGTGGTGAACGGGCCGGACTGCGCGAACTACTTTCCCGGTCTGCCGCCGGATGCGATGCAGATGTCGGGAATGATGCGCCAGGACAATTTCATCGTGCCGAGCCTCGGATTGATGGTCAGTTGGACCGGTGTCACGGTTCCGGGAAGCGCGTTGAGCTTCCCGCACGACGTCCTGCGTGCGGTCGGCGCCGCCTTCATGGAACCCCGCATACCCGCCGCGGCACCGTACGAACAGCAATCGGATGTCCAGCTGTCCGATCCGATGATCTCGAATCCGGACGCGACTCTGGCCGCACTCGGTATCGGGCCGATGGCCTACCCGGGATGCAACCCCCTGTCCTGCTTGGGCAAGCCCATGTCCGCGCCGTTCGCGAATTGGCCGGCGGGTTGTTTCATCCTCGGCTGCGTCGGCCCCCACCCGGCGACACCTGGAATTCGCTAGCGGCACTCGGCGACCAACTGCTACCTTTCCGGAAGCCGTGCCAGAGAACGAGGAGGTGGTACCCGTGAACGCAGTATCTACATGGGTGCTCCCCTCTGGGGTCACGGTCGGGCGATAGGTCGTCCGGGAGCGCCGCTCGAGAGCACTCCCGAAAGGCACGACCATGCAATTCACTTCCGAACAGCGCTTCGACGACGGCGTCCTCGAACGCGAATTCACCCTCGGCGAGATCCCCGGCATCCTGTGGACGCCCGGATCCGCATCCACACCGGCTCCCCTGATCCTGATCGGACACCCCGGCGGACTACGCCAGATGTACCCCCGACTGGTGGGCCGGGCTCGGCACTCCGTGGCGGAGGGCTTCGCCGCGGCCACCATCGAACTCCCCGGCAGCGGTGACCGGCCCCGTTCGGCCGCCGCCGAACAGGCCCGCGCCGACCTGCGCCGGGCGGTGACGGCCGGCGAGCCGGTCGACGACGAGATCGTCGACCGGCTCGTCCTCCCGCTGGTCGAAAAGGCGGTCCCGGAATGGCGGGCCGCCCTGGACGCCCTTCTTTCACTGCCCGAGATCGGCGGCCCGGTGGGGTACTCCGGAGGGGTGATCTCCATCGGCGTCCGGCTGGCGGTGGTCGAGCCGCGCATCTCGGCCGCCCTTCTGTTCGCCGGGAGTTACGTGCCCCGCAGCATGTTCGAGGAAGCCCGGCGGGTCACCATTCCGCTGCAAGTCCTGCTGCAATGGGACGACGAAGGAAACGACCGGCAGATGGCCCTGGACCTGTTCGACGCCTTCGGCTCCAAGGAGAAGACGCTGCACGCCAACATGGGCGGGCACACCGGCGTTCCGGCGTTCGAAGGAGACGACGCGAACCGGTTCTTCACCCGGCACCTGAAGTGAGGCCGGGCCGTCAGGCCGGCAGCAGACGATAGGAACTGTCGGCCCGACACCGCTCATCGAGGACAGGTCCCGGCCCTCCTCGATGGCGGTTGGTTGGCAGATGCACAAACGCCCCGACCGCGGCGGTACCGGCCATCGGCGGTACCGAGCGGTCGGGGCCGCCTTCTTAAGACGCTGAGCCGTTACGGCAGAGGTTCGAGAAATTTTCGCCGACAGCGATGAATTCTCGGACGGTGCTCCGTCCTATCCGTTGAACGCGCTACCAACCCGGCGCGACCGACCAGAAGGACCAGAAATGACCACCGCCAACCCCACCGCAGAGTTCTCCAACGACGTCACCGGTCGTCCCAGCAAGGTCCGCAACCGCGTCCTGTGGACCCTGCAGATCCTGCTCGGCCTGTTCTTCATCATCGCTTCCGGCGGGCCGAAGCTTGTCATTCCGAACACCCTGACCGAGAACGCCCCCGAGAATCTCACCATCCCCCTCGCGCTGCTCATCTTCATCGGAGTTGCGGAGGTCGCCGGTGGTATCGGCCTGATGGTGCCACGGCTCAGTGCCCTGGCCGCCGCGGGTCTGTCCGTTCTCACGGTGCTCGCCGCCGGGACGCAGGCCTTCATCGCCGACAAGCCGCTGATGGGGATCTTCCCACTGGTGCTTGCCGCGATCTTCGCTTGGATCGCCTACGAGCGCCGCGCCACCATCACCGATCTGCGTAACTCGCTCTCGCGGTGACGAATTCATGAGCACGACCGGCGATCGGTGGCACACCCACCGATCGCCGGTCGTGCGTTCTCGGACCGATCGCCCGTCGGGTTGGCGGCGATCGGTCCGTTGGCCTTTCAGGATTCTCGGGCTGCGATTGCGGCTTGGATTCGTCGTAGCGTGCGAAGGCCCTTCTTCGCTGCGACGCTCACCATGCCATCGAAGACTGTGGAACCCCGGTCATGGGCCATCAGCCGTTCCAGCGTCGGCACGGCACGATCATCGCCGGTCGAACCGAGCGCGACAGCCGCCCAATATCGCTGGTCCGGGTCGTCACTGCCGGCCGCCGCGCACAGCCTCGGAATGACATCCGGGGCAAACTTGGACAGCGCGCTGGCGATATAGCCGATGCGGAAGTACCGACGGTTCTCGAATTCATCCCACAGTGCGGCCAAGGCCGCATCACCGCCGATCATGCCGAGGGCATCGGCGGCACGTTCGCGCATTCCTCCGATCGGGTCCCGCAGCACGGGCGTGAGCGCCGGGACGACCGATTCGTCGCCGAGGGTGCCCAGAGCGATCACCGCTTGCTCGCGAGCCATCTCCTGCGAATGGTCCAACATCGCGATCAAGCCGGGAATCGCATCGCGGAAGCCGAGCGCCGCGCAGCCCATCGCCGCCCATGCCTGGCAGTTGTACCGAGTGTCGGCGAGTGACGCGAGCAGGGGTGCCTTCAGGGTGTCGTCGCCGAAGACCGCCACCTGGTTCAACGCCCGGCTGTACAGCGACCGGTGGTAGTCGGGATAGTCGCGGACGAGCGCGCGCAGTGCTTCCTCGGCGGATGTGTCCCCGTCGGCAGCGCGCGCGAGCAGCCGCCGCAGATTTGCTCCGCGAGTCTCGAGATCGCCGTCTTTGAGGCTTCGCGTATCAGCTGGGTTCACCGCCCAACGGTACCTGGCGATGATCCGTTCCCCCGCCATGTGGAATACATATGCGCCGACCAGAGGCAGGCCACTCGGCGTCCGGCAGACCGGGTACGGCCATCGGTCCTCGTGGCAGGATGCGGGTGTGGGTGACTATTTCGAACGTATCGTCGACCTCGATGTGACCTCGGCCGACGCGAGCACGCTGGCCGAAAGCATGGTGGACTGGATGGTGTCGCGGCGATGGCTACTTCGGGAGACTTCGCGTGACGCGATGTACAGCCTCCACGCCGACGAAGGCTATCTGCCAGGCCCCGACTGGCCACAGATCACCCAGGAATGGGGCGCCGACTGGATCCCCGGCCCCGTTGCCGTCATCGCCGGCCGCCACGACCACTATCCCGGCCAGGGCGCCGTCGAACCGGCCTCCGCGGTATGCCCACGCTGCCAGGCCACCACCGTGATCATCGACTACCCGCAACAATGGGAAGCCGATCCCGCCGTATGGCAGCCGTTCTCGGTCGCGATCGACACCTGGAAACGAACAGGCACCGGCTCGGCAATCTGCCCCTCCTGCGTCACACCGAGCCCCATCACCACCTGGCAATGGGCAGACGGCTTCGCCCTGGGCGCCCTGGCCTTCGATTTCTGGGGTTGGCCGCCCCTGACCGAGGACTTCATCACCGAATTCGCCACCCGACTCGGGCACCGAATCGAACACCACACCGGCAAGTTCTGACGAAATCACCGATGGGTGCCGGGCCGCGCACGCGCCGCTCGGCTGATTCGACGCGCCGCGCTTCCGTGCTCGCCCCAGCCCGTGGCACCGGATCGCGGAAGCGCCGAGACGCACTGTGACAGCCCGGCTGCCACCGGGCGATTCACTCGACCCGCCCGAGCCGAAACCGTCGCAGGTCCAGTTGCCCGGAAACGCGTACGGCATTGTGCCCCAATGTGTCACGCTGCGGACATGGCTTTTTCGCGGGCAGATCGCATGCGCGTGCTGGTGACCGTCAACCAGTTCGAATCCCACTTCCGTGGACTGGTCACACTGGCCGACGCGCTGAGCAGACATGGCCACGATGTCCGCGTCGCGGCACCCGAGAAGTGGGGCGCCTGGCTGCACGGCAACTACGGCGTCGAGACCGTGGACGTGGGAATACGATGGGCCGACCGCCAGTTCGACGCAACGATTTTCGGACTTCTGCTCGACCGGGACGTAGCCGCGTTCGACCGGATGTACATGACGGAGTTCCTCGGTGACCGGATCGCCCTGCGCGTCGCGGAAGACGTACTGGATCTGTCCGACCGGTGGCGGCCCGATGTCGTCCTGCACGAGTGCTCGGAATTCGGCGGTTACCTCGCCGCGGAGGTGCTCGGAATACCCCACGTCACGGTGGATATCGGCCCGCTGCAGCTTGTGCGAGACCTCCACGAAGACCTGATCCGGCCCGCTTTGACCACTCAGCGGGCCAAACTCGGGCTTCCGGAAGAACCGGCGGCACCGGGCATACTCCGGCATCTCACGGTCTCCCTGACGCCGAAAGAATTCAATAACGCCGACCTCGGCACACCATTGGTCCGCTACCGGCACGAACCACCGGTACGACGCAATGATCAACTGCTCCCGGACGTGTTCACGTCGATGCCTGGTGATAGGCCGATCGTTTACCTCTCGCTGGGCTCTATCGGCCCCTTCTCCCCGGGGTTCCGGGATCGGATGGCCGAAATCTATAGGGAGGTATTCGCGGCTCTGGCCGAGCTCCGGTGTACCGCCGTCGTCTCACTGCCGTCGCTGTACCAGGATATATTCCGGTCGCTACCGGCACACATCCATGTCCTGCCGTACGTCCCCCAGTCGCTCGTATTGGCGAACGTGGACCTGTTCATCACACACGGTGGATTGAACTCGATGCGCGACACGATAACCTACGGAGTTCCGCACCTGGTACTTCCCTTCTTCGCCGATCATCCCGGAAATGCAGTACGCTGCGAAGCCCTCGGCACCGGCATCCACCTCGACCCCATGACCGTCACCGCCTCGGATGTTCTCATCGCCTGCCGGCGAATCCTCGACGACTCCGGCTACCGGCAGGCCGCGCGAGCACTCAAGCGGCATATGTGGGCACTGCCGCCACAATCTGCATTCACCGACGACCTCAGCGATCTTGTTTCAGGCTCGTACCGGGAGAAATACAGTGAACGATAGAGAAGATCTGCTCACGAGAATCCGACAATTCCACAATTCGCAAACCGAGCACCACTTCGTCGCGGGCGTCACCGAGATCCAATCATCCGGCGCCTGCCTGGACGACGACGACAGGGCCGCAGTCCTCGAGGCCGCACTGGATATGCGTATCGCGGCCGGAATCCTGGCAGATCGATTCGAAAAAGAATTCGCCCGAAAAATGGGACTCCGCAAGGCGCGGCTCACCAACTCCGGATCTTCCGCGAACCTGCTGGCGGTCAGCGCGTTAACCGCCGCGGAGTTCGGTGATACCCGGCTGCGCCCCGGAGACGAGGTCATCACGGCTGCCGCCGGCTTCCCGACGACAGTGAACCCGATACTGCAAAACGGGATGAGACCGGTTTTCGTGGATATCGATCCCACTACATACAACGCGACACCGGAAGCCGTGGAAGCGGCGATCGGCCCTAGAACCCGTGCCGTCGCACTGGCGCACACGCTCGGTAACCCGTTTCCGGTGGCAGAAATCTCCGCGTTGTGCGCGGAGCGCGGCATGTTCCTGATCGAAGACAATTGCGACGCGGTCGGATCGACATATCAGTCCCGCCCTACCGGAACCTTCGGTGATCTGGCCACCGTCAGCTTCTATCCGGCACACCATTTGACGACGGGTGAGGGCGGATGTGTGCTGACCAACGACCTGACCACAGCTCGCGTCGTGAAGTCGCTGCGCGATTGGGGACGCGACTGCTGGTGCGAGCCGGGCGAAAGCAACAGATGCGGGAAGAGGTTCACCCAACAGCTGGGCGACCTTCCCTACGGATACGACCACAAGTACATCTATTCGCATATCGGATACAATCTGAAGACAACAGATATCCAAGCTGCGCTCGGACTCTCCCAGCTGGCCAGACTGGACGATTTCTGCGCCCGTCGGCGTCACAACTGGCGTCGGCTTCGCGAAGGCTTGGACGGGATCGACCATCTCCGGCTGCCGGAACCCACCCCCGGTAGCGATCCGAGCTGGTTCGGATTTGCCCTCACGGTGCTGCCCGACGCGCCCTTCGGCCGCCTCGACATCGTCAACTTTCTCGAAAGCCGCAAAATAGCGACCCGAGGCCTGTTCGCCGGAAATCTCCTCCGCCATCCGGCGTACTCGAACATCGAGTGCCGTATATCCGGAAGCCTGGCGGCCAGCGACTACGTCGCCGACAACACCTTTTGGGTCGGGGTGTACCCGGGCATAACCGACGAAATGACCGACTACATGATCGCCTCGGTCCGCGAGTATGTCTCCGGCTACCGGCGCTCCCAGGTCCGGCTCGTGCGGACCTCCTTCGAGGACAAGCGGTGAGCAGGCTGGTGGTCACCGGTGCCGACGGACTGCTCGGGAGCGCGATCACGAAGGCGACCAGCCCGTTTCGTCGCGCTGATCGACAGGTGCTCGGGTTCGGATCGAAAGAACTCGACATCACCGATGAAACGGCGGTGAACGACACCATCGGCTCCGGCGATGTGGTAATCAACTGCGCGGCGTACACGAGCGTAGACGCCGCCGAGACCGAAGCCGACAAAGCGTTCGCGGTCAACGCGGTCGGTCCGGGGCTACTGGCCCGAGCCTGCGCGAAGAAGGAAGCGCGACTGCTGCACATCTCGACCGCGTACGTCTTCGACGGGGCGGCGTCGCGTCCATGGGAAACCTGGTCGCCCACTGGTCCTTTGAGCGTGTACGGAAGATCCAAGTTGGCAGGTGAGGAGGCCGCCCGAGCAGCGTTGCCCGAGGCGCGGATCGTCCGCACCATGTGGCTGTACTCGGGGACCGATCGGGATTTCCCGGCCGCGCTCGTGCGGAGATGCTCCCGGGGCGAGCACGTCGCGGTCGTCACCGACCAGATCGCCTCCCCAACCTACGTCGATGATCTCGTATCCGCACTGTTCGACCTCGTGGCGCACCCGAATCCACCGCGCCTGCTCCACGCGACCGGAGGCGGCGCCGCATCCAAATACCGATTCGCTCGGGCGATCATCGAATCGGCGGGGCTCGATGTGGACCTGTTGCGGCCCTGCCGCACATCGGAATTCCGAGATGCCGCAGCCCGGCCGCGGAATGCCGTTCTGTCGAAATCGTCGTGGATCGACTGCGGCCTCATGCCACTCCCCCACTGGCGTGACGGACTGCGTCGCGCGCTGGGAGCTTCACTTCGAGCCGTCCGGCCGTGAGCGGAGCGAACCGGTGACACAGGCCCGCCGACCGAGCGCGCTTCCCTGCTGAGAAGTCGATTCGTGGGCAACGTCTCAGCCGGCGGTGACCCCGATTCGCCGTGCAGCCGCGGTGTCGCCCGTCTCGGGCTGGATTCGAAACAGGTTGTCCCAGTGACGATCCAGCCGATGTCTCGCCTCCGTCAGCGGCACCACCTCCAGTGCGCCGTGCTCGTCATCGACGAGCAGTTCCCACTTCCGGAGCCTGCTGATCCCGTCGCCGATCCGAAAGTCGAAGGTTGCCTCCCATCGCCGACGGAACCACTCTTCCACCCGCTGATCGAGTTCGGCTGCGGTGAGCGGACGGTCGGCGGTGCGCAGGAAGTGGTAGGCGAGGACGGCCTCCTTCACCTCCGATTCCTCGGCAGCGCCGAGCAGATGGTGGAACACTCCCGCGTCGTTGTCGAGATTGCGGAAGTAGAGGTGTTCCGACAGCGTCTTCATCAGCTTGATCTTGCGGTTCTTGAACTTGGAGAACTGGCGCACCAGGTAACCGCCGAAGGCCGCCACACCGGCGCCCAGGGTGAGCAGCGTGGCCTGATCCAACCGTACGGATTCCTCGCGCAGCCCGAGCCAGAACGCCAGCAAGAGAACCAGCGGCCCCAGCGAAGCCACCAGTTTCGTGACGACTACGATAATTCCGGAGACCACCGCGGGCACGCCGATCAGCAGCTTGTCCAGTGGTCGCATTCGGATCCGAACGATCGGATACAGCATCTCGAGGTCGTTTCTCGGGACGTTCCCGAACAGCTTCAGCAGCACACCGCCGTTGGGGCGATCCGCGACCTCCTCCGGCCGCTCGGCGAACGCGATGTAAACGAGAACCTTGCCGTAACTGGTGAATTCGACGCTGCGCCGCCGTAACCCGAACAACCACCGAACTTGTTCGGTGCGCTGTGAGACCCCGCGCCGGAAGAACATCGCGGTATCGATGTCCTCCTCGTCGAGCTCCAACCGCACTTTCACCAGGGAGTGCTCGGCGAACGCGCGCTCGATCTCAGCGGCATCGATGCGCGTGAAATCCGCTGCCTCGGCCAGTGCGACCAGCTCGGCTTCTACCCGCTCCCGTGCCGCCGCCCGGTCCTCGGGAGTAGCGGCACGGACGGCTCGCTCATCCTCCGCGGGGTCGACCAGGTGATAGGCGTCGAGCACCGTCTCACCACGCACATGCAACTCGTGATGCACCATTGCCGCCAGCAGCCGCGCGAACTCGGCGAACGATTCGCGTTCCGCGTCGGGAAGCTCGTCGGCGCACAAAGAGATCACCGCGCTCTTGCGGAACGGCAGGAAGTGTTCGGCATCCATCGGCAACTCCTCTCGACGGACCGGACCGTCGGCTACCACCCTATGGGGCGCGCACGCGCATGCCGATGTGCGAACGGTCCTGGCCGCAGGGAGGTTATCGCTCTGTGCCTCCTACCCGGGGTTGTCGGAGTTCGTGGTGCCGAATGCTCGGGAGATCGGCGGCACACTCAGTTCGCTTTGGCGCGGGCGTAGGCGCGGGCTGCGCGAGCGCGGTCGCCGCAGCGCGTGGAGCACCAGTGACGGCGGCCGTGGCGGATCAGGTAGCGGTTGCACGGCGTGGAGTCGCAAGTGGTCAGGAACTCGGCGTCGGAACTGGTGAGCAGGTCGGCGGCGTCTGCGGCGAGCGTTGCGAGCGCGCGGTCGAGGATCTCGTCGGGTGGACACACCGCGGCGCGGTAGGGGCCGTTCGTTTCATCCCATTTCAGCAGGGGGGCGGTCGGGGTTCTGCTCAGCGCGTCGTTGACGGCGGCCAGTGCTGCCGGTAGTGCGGGCCGGCGCGCGACGCGGGCAGCGAACAATGCCCTGATGTGTTCGCGTAGTACGCGCAGCTGCGTCGCGCACATTTCCTGCACTCCCGCATCGGCGGGGGCGAGGCCGCGTTCGGCGAGCCACCGATTCGTCGATGCCGGAGTGCCGAGCAGGTCGATGAAGTGCCCCCCGGGGAGCGCATAGGCGCTGTCGGCGAAATCGAGGGCGAGGTACTGCTCGGCGCCTGGTGCGGACGGCAAGGCGGGCCCGCCGGTCGAGATCTCTCGCACGTCTTCTTCCACAACTCTCATGTTACAAGTTGCTTTTATCCGTGAGAACGACCTACCATCCTCACGGATATATTGGATTTCATCCGTGAGGAGTTCGTCGTGGCATCCCCTACAAGCCCCACCGACCAGCATGTCTGCGTGCGTATCTTCGGCGGGCCGACCGCCCTGTTCGAGTACGGCGGGCTGCGATTCCTCACCGACCCGACCTTCGACGCGCCCCGCGACTTCCCACAGCCCGGCGGCCTGCTGACCAAGACCGCGTCGGCCGCCGCCGCCCCGGCCGACCTCGGTCGCGTCGACGTGGTTCTGCTCTCGCACGATGAGCACCCCGACAATCTCGACGACTCCGGCCGCGCACTGCTCGCCGACGTGCCGCTCACCCTCACCACGCCGGGTGGCGGGCAACGCCTCGGGAATGCTGCCAAAGGCCTGCTCGACTGGGAGTCGATCGAGCTGGATCGCCCCGGTGGCGGCACCATCACGGTCACCGCTGTGCCTGCGATCCACGGGCCGGGCATACGCGAGGAGGTCGAACCGATCACCGGCCAGGTCGTCGGATTCGTGCTGACCGGGGAAGGCCTGCCCACCATCTATGTCAGCGGCGACAACGCCTCACTCACCGCGGTCGAGCAGATCGCCGAGCGTTTCGCGCCGGTGGACACAGCCATCCTCTTCGCTGGAGCGCCCCGCTTCTCCGTCCTCTTCGACGGCCTGCCGATCGTTCTCGACAGTGCCCAGACCGCCACGGCCGCCGAGATCCTTTGTGCCCGTCGGATTGTTCCCGTTCATTACGAGGGTTGGGCCCACTTCACCGAAGGCCGGGCCGAATTGGTCGCCGCCTTCACCGCCGCCGGACTCCGCGACCGCCTCGATTTCGGCGCGAGGGGCTGAGTCCGTCGTGACGACTTCGGTACCTGCCCACATCGGCGATGCCCCCGGCTCCCGGGCGCAGCGTCGCACCCTGTTCGTCCTCGTCGCCGCGCAGGCCCTCAGCGGAGCGGGACTGGCGGCGGGCCTGACCGTCGGTGCACTGCTGGCGCAGGACATGCTCGGCTCGACCGGCCTCGCCGGTCTGCCCAGTGCGCTCGGCACCGCGGGCTCCGCGCTGGCGGCCGTTACCGTCGGACGAATCTCGCAAGCCCGCGGCCGCCGCACCGGCCTGGTCGCCGGCTATCTGGCCGGCGCCATCGGCAGCGTCGGAATTATCGCCGCCGCTGTCGCGGACAATCCGATCCTGCTGTTCGCCGCGCTGTTCGTCTACGGCGCCGGGACCTCCACCAATCTGCAGGCCCGGTATGCCGGAGCCGATCTGGCCGACTCCGCCCACCGCGCCCGTGCCGTGTCCACCGTGCTGGTGGCAACGACACTCGGCGGCGTGGCCGGCCCCAACCTCACCACGCCGACCAGCGATCTGGCACACCAACTCGGCATCCCCCACCTGGCCGGACCGTTCCTGCTCGCCGGCGCCGCATACGCGTCGGCGGCAGTGGTACTGGCCATCTGGCTGCGCCCCGACCCGCTGCTACTCGCGCGCACACGCGAGGCCGACCGGGTCGTCACGACGCCTGATGATGCCGACATTCCGGCGCGTCCTGCGGTCGAAAAGCGCGGCCCCGGCGTGTGGGTCGGCGTAGTTGTCATGGTGCTCACTCAGTTCGTGATGGTGGCGGTCATGACAATGACACCCGTCCACATGCGCGACCACGGCCACAGCACCACCGCCGCCGGTCTGGTCATCTCCATTCATATCGGCGCGATGTACTTGCCATCGCCGCTGACGGGTTGGCTCGTAGATCGCTTCGGCCACTTCACCATCGCAGCGGCCTCGGGGCCGACTCTGCTCGGCGCCGGAACAGTCGCCGCGTGTGCCCCCGACGACTCCGTCACCCTGTTGACGGCCGCACTCACGTTGCTCGGGCTCGGCTGGAACTTCGGCCTCGTCGCGGGCACGGCGATCATCACCGAGACCGTGCCGCTGGCGACCCGCGCCAGAACGCAAGGCATCCTCGACGTCACCATCGCCATCGCCGGCGCCACCGGTGGCATGACATCGGGACTGGTCGTCGCCGCTGCCGATTACCCCACGCTGGCCATCGGCTGCGGCATTCTGGCACTGGCCATCGTGCCCACGATCGTCACCACAGCACGCAAATCCCGACCAGGCTAACGGTCTTCACCGAATTGCTCTGTGTGTTAGTCGGATTCGGAGTGGTGAGGACTGTGCGGCCGGAGTCGGGTCCGGAATCGGCGGTGGCGCGGGCGCGGCGCGGCCATCGTCCTGCCCGCGCAGAGTCCGGGCGCGATCCGGTTCGAGTTCCGGCTCGCGAGCGACACGGTCCCCGCCACCTGTTGAGACGGCTCGGACCAAGACGACTTCCATGCGCCATATGTGCCACCGCGGATGGCCGGGCCGAGGCTTTCCGGGAAAGGGGCGATCACTGCTTGCGTACGACCAACTCCAGCGCGATGTTGTCCGGATCGCGGAATTCCAGAATGTACATGGCACCGAGATCTTTCACCCCCTCGTGCGCGATGCCGAGTTCGTCGAGCAAGGCGGCCGCCGAATCGAGATCCGACCGAGTGGCGAGGGCGAAGGCGAGATGGTCGAGTCCTACTCGATCTTCGTCGAACTCGTCGCTGGCGACCGGGCGAAGCCCGAGCAGTGCGTCGCCCATCTGGTAGATCACACCGCCGAAGAGGAACCCGAATCGCGCACGGGTGGCTTCGTCCGCGTCCGCAGGACACTCCCACGCGATCGGCCATCCGAAGACGGCGTCATAGAAGGCCCGGGATTTCTCGATGTCGGTCACTGTCAAGCGAACATGGTCGAACGAACTGGTGGAAATGGGCATGATCAAGATCCTGTCATGATCACCTTGCTTCGTTGAGGCAAGGTTGCGGGACCCGGCGAGGGACTATGCCTCGGAATCACCGGTTCGATCGTCGGCGTCCTGGTGGTTCCGGCCGTGTGAGCCGGGCATCCAGTGACCAGCGGCCGGGCCCGGCCCACAGCAGGTAGATCAGCCCGAGCAGCATCGCGATATCTGTGCGTGCGTCGTGGGCCATCCCCCAGATGCCTTCCACTCCTTGGAACCCGCCCGGGCGCAGCTCACGCAACTTGGTCAGCACGATCGCCAGGACGATATCGACCAGCAACGGCAGCGTGGCGAAGCGGGTCAGCAGTCCGATGACGATCAAGAGGCCGCAGAGGATCTCGACGACGCCGTCGAGGTTCGCTAAGAAGGTCGCCGCAGGGATACCGACCTTTTCGAACCGGCCGGGGCCCAATTTGTCCGGATAGAGGAACTTCTGGATCCCCTCACCGAGGAACACCAGCCCCACCGCCAACCGGATACAGATCGCTGCCGCCGGGCCGTCCGTACCGAGGGCACGCCGCCATGACCAGCGATCCGTTTCCGCCATCGGCGCTCGCCTCCCGATATCGTCTGCCGATACCACGCGCGAGCCTACCGAGCGAGCACCACGCGGACGGCCGATCGCGCGGCCCCGATGCCGGGGCGTTACGGTCCTCCGCAGTCCACGCGGCGACCGCAGGTCCGTCGCCACCGCCCACGGAGCCGAGTCACTTCGCCACACCGCGGTCCGAGTCCGCGCCGCCATGGCCAGTCGCGGGTACCGAGCGTCGAGGACTTCGCGCGGCGAGGCCGGAGGTCGGAATTGAAAGGCGCGGCACCCTGCGCCGCGGTCCCGCCGAGTCCGACCGGCGGCGGGTATCACCCTGCTGTTCCGCATCGCGATCTCGTCGACCGCAGCACGCGTGTTGCCAACATCATAGTAAGTAACTTACTCGCCGGAACACCGCCTCCGGATGCATGTCGAGTCATGCACTTTATATCGTTCTAACTGCACTCTTCTACGCATTCAATCGAGTGCCGCACCAGGCGACCGACATCAGCGACAGTCGACTTTCTGCGGAATAGCCATTAACATAGCTCGGCGGCGTCGAGTGCGGCGAAGCGAGCAGGGCGGCGCTCTGGTGCGCGACCCCGTGGCGCCGAGCGAGTACGGAGGTTGGCGTGAGCGGCGACATCAGAACCGAAGGTGTTACGGAATCTTCGAGTTGTCAGCGGATTCAGCGAGATGTCACCCGGACCGGCCCCCACCGTTCGTCAGCTCCGAATCCGTCGTCATTGCCGACATGCCGAGTCGCCGTCCCCGAACGCACGACTGATCGCCCGCAATCCGAGGAGCCCACCGTGGACACAACGTCGGCCACGCCCTACGACCGCACCCTGTACGCCCGGGCCGGGGGCCACGCTGCCCTCGAAATCGTCGTAGAAGACCTCTACGCCCGCATCCTGGCCGACGAGGAACTGGCGCCATTCTTCACCGGCGTCAACATGCCGCGAGTGAAGGGCCGCCAAGTCGAGTTCTTCGCCGCCGCCCTGGGCGGACCGACGCCATACACCGGGCCGCGGATGAAGCAGGTCCACCAAGGTCGAGGCATAACCCGGCACCACTTCGACCGCGTCGCCGAACATCTGACCCAGTCCCTCCAAGCAGCTGGTACTCCCCCGGCTATTACGGCCGAGATCATCGCGGCGGTCGCTCCCCTCGCCGACGACATCATCTCCAAAGCGATCGAATAGGTTGCGCTGTCTGCTCCGCGCATCACCTGGGGCTACGTCATCCGATCACCCGCCGGCACCCTGCCGTCCGATCCGGCATCCGCCACGCGGGCTCTCCGTGGAGGCCGTCGGTTCGGGCGACGCCACTGGCCGCGGCGGGCAGACTCGACGATCGACACCGCCGGCTGCGTGGGCCGACCAGAAGAAGCAAGGCGTCGGGCGAGGCCCAGGGCCGCTGTAGTGGGCGGCCCCGGGCCTTCGATGCGACCGGACATCGGCATCACAATGTCTCGAGCGATGCGTCAGGTTCTCGACAACGTTTCTGCGACCCGTCAGGGCTCGAGGTCGACTACGCCTTTGCCGCTGGAGATGTCGAGCGGTACCGAGACCTGGTCGTGAACGATCCGCCAGGTGTCGTCGATCTTCCGCATGCCGTACGTGACCCGGACCCACATACCGCTGGTCGCCGCTCCGTTCTTCAGCGTGCCGCTGAGCCGAGCGAAGGCGTGCCCGAATGCCACATCCCCGCCTACGGTGAACGTCAGGTCGCGGACCTCATAGGTCACACTCTCGAAGAACAGGAACACCTTCGCCCAGTTCTCGAGTTTCGCCGCTATCCCGACATGCTGGAGCGGCGGCTCGACATCGAAGGACACGACGTCGGGCGTGTACAGCTGCTTCAAGACCTCGAGATCCTTGACTCGCAGTCCTTCGACCACCTTGTCGATTGTTCGGCGAAGCTCGACCTCATCCGCCTCGGTGTCAGCTGACTGAAAGTTGTTGATTCCGGTCATAATCGGCTCCTCAGGAATTCAAGAGAGTGATTTCGGTGCCGGTCCGCAGCGGCGCCAATGCGGTGCTCCAGGCGATGAGCTGATCCAGCGTCTTGTCGAGCGCGTCGGCGTGGTGGTCGCGCGGTGCGAAGGTGGTGTAGTTCTCGAAATCGGTGAGCACCGAAATGGTGACCTGATAGCCCACGTCGGCCATGCCCAGCGTGCCGCAGACCGTCCGCAACTGCACCACCGCGCGGGCGCCACCGCCCGCGCCGTACGAGACGAATCCGACCGCCTTGTCGGTCCACTCCGCGAACAGGTGGTCGAAGGCGTTCTTCAGCACTCCGGGGACCCCGCCGTTGTACTCCGGGGTCACCACCACGAAGCCGTCGAACGGGGCGATCCGCTCGGCCCAGGCGCGGGTATGCGCGTTGCTCGACGGGCCGAACATCGGCGCCACCGGTTCGTCCAGATGCGGTAGCGGGTGGTCGCGCAGATCGATCAATTCGAACTCCGCGTCGCCACGCTGCGATGCCGCTTCCAAAACCCACCGGGCGACCTGCGAGCCGTTGCGGTTGGGGCGGGTACTGCCGAGGATAATCCCGATTCTGGTCATTTCCGGAACTCCTGCTCTGCTGAAGGTGTCACAACCTTCCGACGACGCAGCCGTCCGGAATGTCAGGCCGCCTCACAAACCGGTTCGCTGATTCGTCGATTTCGGTGAGGACGCACATACCGAAGGAGACGACCATGACCGACCCGCACCTGCGCGCGGTGATCAGTGAACGCCGACAGCTGATCAACCTCGCCTACCGCCTGCTCGGCTCCCTGGCCGAGGCCGAAGATGTGGTGCAGGAGACCTACGCGCGCTGGTACACGCTGCCGGAGGCGCAGCGCGGGAAGGTGGAGGCGCCCGGTGCGTGGTTGACGACGGTTGCCAGCCGGATCTGCCTCGATCTACTCGGCTCGGCGCGCGCTAGGCGGGAACGCTATGTGGGCGAATGGATTCCGGAGCCGGTACCCGGCCGGTCCGAATGGCTCGATGGTCCCGACTCCGTCGATCCCGCTGACCGCGTCACCCTCGACGAGTCGATCAGCATGGCCTTTCTCGTCGTCCTGGATTCCATGACTCCGGCCGAGCGCGTGGCGTTCGTTCTGCACGACGTCTTCCGCTACTCCTTCGCCGAGGTCGCCGAGGTCGTCGGGCGCACTCCCGCGGCCTGTCGCCAGCTCGCCTCCAGCGCTCGCCGCCGCATCGATACCACGCGCGGTCCGTCGAGCACCGAGCGCGCCGAGGTGGTCCGGGATTTCAAACGAGCTTGGGAGACAGGGGATATCGAGGCCCTGATCGGGCTGCTCGATCCACAGGCGACCGCGACGGCCGACGGCGGCGGCCTGGCATTGGCCTTCCTCGACCCGATCCACGGCAGCGAAGAGATCGCCCGCGCCTGGATGGAAATCGCCGCCCACGGCCCTGCGGTGACCCTGCTGGAGCGCACGGTGAACGGCCAGCCCGGCCTGGTGGCACGGTTCGACGACACCATCGTCACGGTCTACGCTTTCGACATCGCCGACGGCCGGATCACCCGCATCTGGGCGATCCGGAATCCGGAGAAATTGCAGCCCTGGACGGCCGGGTGAACCGAACGCCTGCGGTCGCAACGTCAGGCGGGATGCGGCCCCCGAGCAGCGATGGCTTCGAGGCATGGGCTGAGCGGACGGCCGAGCGAAGCGAGGTGGAGGTCAGGCTCGGCGCGGGGTCACCAAGCCGGATTCGTAAGCCAGGACGACCAGTTGAGCGCGGTCGCGGGCGTGGAGCTTGGTCATCGCCCGGTTGACGTGGGTCTTGGCGGTCAGCGGGCTGATCACCAAGTGCTCGGCGATCTCATCGTTCGACAGGCCCCGGGCAACAAGCGTGACGACCTCCCGCTCGCGGTTGGTCAGCCCGGCCAGACCGGGAGTCACACCGGAGTCCAGTGGCCGGCTGACGTACCGGTTTATCAGTTTGCGCGTGATCGACGGCGCGAGCAGTGCGTCACCCCGGGCCGCGACCCGGACGGCGTGCAGGAAGTCCTCCGGATGGATGTCCTTGACCAGGAATCCGGCCGCACCGGCGCGCAGGGCGTCGAAGATATGCTCGTCCAGGCCGTAGTTGGTCAGTATCACCACGTGCACCCCGGTCAGGGCCGGGTCGGCGGCGATGCGCCGGGTCGCCTCGATGCCGTCTACGACAGGCATCTGGATGTCCATCAGTGCGATGTCGGGCAGGTGTTCGCGGGCCAGCTCGACGCCCCGCGCGCCGTCGGCGGCCTCGGCCACCACTTCGATATCGTCCTCCACGTCGAGCAGTGCACGGAAACCGCTGCGGATCAGCGGCTGGTCGTCGACCAGCAGGACGCGGATCAAGGCGCCCGCTCCACGGGCAGCTCGGCACAGACGGTGAAACCGCCCCCGCCGCGGGGCGCCGTGTGTAACCGGCCGCCGAGGGCGGTGACCCGCTCTCCCATTCCGAGCAGCCCCACACCCGGCACCGGCATGGTGTCCGGTGTGGCTCGGCCGTCGTCGTCCACCCGGATCACCAGGGCGTCGGGACGGTGTTCGATATGGACCGAGGCGGAGTCGGCGGCGGCGTGCCGGGTGATGTTGGTCAGCGACTCCTGGACGATCCGGTAGGCGGTCCGGTCCACGGCCGCAGGCAGGGCCGCACGCTGCCCCTCGACCGTCAATCTCGCGTCCAGGCCGGTCGCGCGGACCCTTTCCACCAGCTCCGGCACGTGATCGAGCCCGTGCAACGATGCGCGGTCGTCACGCAGGGCCTCCAGGGTGGCCCTGAGTTCCCGTGATGCCTCGCGACCGGCCGCCAGGATCGCCAGCAGCGCCTCTGGCACATGCTCGCCGCGCTTGCGGGCCAGGTGTACGGCCACCTCGGCCTGCACCTTGATCACCGAGATCTGGTGGGTCAGCGAGTCGTGCAACTCGCGAGCGATGTGCAGCCGTTCCTCGTCGGCCCGCCGCCGTGCGGTCTCCTCGCGGGTGCGCTCGGCCTCCTCGGCCCGCCGCTCGGCCTGCCGCAGCGCTTCACCCGCCGCGCCCGCGGCGACCAGCCACGCCAGTTGCAGCACGCCCCGGGTCTCCGCGAACGCCTCGCCCATGAGCAGTCCGCGCGGCGAGATCAGCAATGCGAAGGGCATGAGGAGCACCATGATCACCGATCCCGCCACGGCCGCCACCCGGTGCCCCGCACGGAACGCCGCGTACACGGCGAACAAGAACGCGACCGCCGGCACGTCGACCCCGAGGGCCTGGTAGGCCAATGCGGTCAGCCCCGTCACCGCCAGCACCACGACCGGCGCTCGGCGGCTCGCGGCCGACGACAGCCCGCCCGCGACCAGCAGCACCCACCCGACCGCGGGCCCGGACAACCCCGAGACGAGCTGGAATACCGCGAGGCCCACGGCGATCGCCCAGTCCCGAAGCCGTTCCATGGGTGCACCCTAACCCCATGTACGCGTCGGGACGTCGTGCACGGGAATGATCACCGTGTACTGCGCGGGCAGTACTCCCTCTGGTTCCCTACGCCCTCGGCGGCAGCGTGAAGTGCCTGCGCGCGCAGGACGACCCGAGCGGGTGCGGCGGAGAGGATGGGCCACATCCCAGTCGTTGGAGAAGGAGCAAGTCATGTCCGTTTCTCATGTGCTCGCCGCCTCGGAAATCCTTGCCCGGTCGGGCGCCTCAGGGTTGACCGCCGGGCGTTTCTGGTCCCTGGTGGGTGTCGCGGTGGGGCTTGTCGGGGTCGTCACCGGCGGCCGCGTCCTCATCCACCACACCGGACGCCGCGCCGCGATGACCGCGCTGGCTGCGGGAGTGACCGGCCTGGTGATCGGCGGACTGGTCGTGGCCGCGGCCGAAGGCGGTCCCGGCACCGGATACGGGATCGTCGGCGGCTTCCTGGCCCTGGCGGTCGGGCTGGTCGCCGCAGCCCTCGGCGCGGTCGCCCTCACCAGGAATCCGGAGTCCCGTTGACCGCCCGCGCGGGGTCGTGGCCATCCCGACAGATCGGCGGCGAGCACGTTTCGATCCGGCACATCGGACTGAGGCGTCACCGCAGCCTGCGGCGCCGCCGGACTCTCCGTCATGGTCCCGTCGTCGGGGCAACGCCATTGTGAATGGCTTGCGCGACAGCGGGATGGGCGAGGTATTCGGCGATGCTGTGTGCCCGCTCCTTGGGATTGTCGACGGGAATCTCCCGCAACTGCCCTTTCCAGATGTGGCGCAGCGGGCAGCCGATGGTGATGGGATCCACCGCGGACCAGGCATTCAGCCAGTCGCCGACACGCTCCGGCCGGTGCGGTCCTCGGACCAGGAGTTTGCCGTGGACCGCGTCCAGCCCGAGGGGACTGCCGAGAGTGAGTAGCACGGCGACGTCGAGCTGGGGCTGGAGCCGGGTGAGCACATCCATCGCGACCACGGTGCCGAGACTGTGGCTGACCAGGGTGAGCCGTCCCGAAGCGGGGACGGTCTCGAGGACACAGTCGAGTACCGCTTGCCGGATCTGCTCGTCGGCGAGGTACATGGCGACGTCCCGGAAGACTTGGGCGATGATGAGTTCGTCCAGATCGGTGCGGGCAGCCAGCCAGCTGAGCTGCCGCTGGAGCCTGCTCACGATCGCGCTTCCGATCGAACCGAGCCCTTCTACCTCGATGCGGTCGGCCGGTAGATCGTCCTCGTCGGGCATGCCGGCATCCGCGGCAGCGTTCCGCAAAATCTGTTCGTACAGTTGGCGAGCCGGCGGCGTGGTCGGCGCCATGGCGAGGGCATGATCGATTGCCATGGTTTCAGGTGCGAGAGCCGCCCCCTCCATGGGCCGCAGCAGAGCTGCCAAGCGGTCGCCGTAGAAGGGGAAGTACGCATCCGCGGGATCGAGCGGAGTGAGCCCGGCGAGGGTAAGGCCCTTGTTGAGTCCGGCGGTCCACTCGCGGCGCACTAGTTCTGGATCCCGGCCATGCTGGCTGCGGCCGTGCAGGAACAGCAGATGACGTGTGCCGCCGAAGGCTCCAGCTCGGGCGGTGAGCCCATGGCGGAGTTCTGTGCTCTCACGCGGCGCCGCAGGTACCAGCTCGGTGCGGTCCTCGGCAGGTGCGACGCGGTGGCCGATCGCTGGGGGTCGGGTGACCGGCCCGGCGTCGGGACCGAGTTCGGTGAGGAGTTCCTGGTCGCGCGCCGAACGCTGCAGTCCGGCGAGGTGCGTGAGGATCGCACTGATGCGCACCCCCTCGTTGGCGGTCCAGGCGATCGAATCGTCGCCGTCGCCCTCGTGCCAGACTGCGCCGTCGCGGCGCAGAATCCGGCCTTGCTCGTCGGTGCGCGGTACCCCCGAGTGGTGCAGCGCGACGACTTCCCACTGGTCGTTGAAGACCGGCGAGCCGGAGTTCCCCGGTTCGGTGTCGGTCGAATAGTGCAAGAAGTCATCGAGCTGCAAGTCGAGCTGGTTTCGGCGGATCCCGATCTCCTTCAGCCTCCCCATCGGGTGGCCGACGATGTTCATCGCCTCACCGATGACGATCTTTCCCTGGTCCACGATCAGGCGGTTCCACCAGCCGACAGCATCCCCGGGCGGCGTGCCGTCGACGCCTGGACGGACCGGCACGAGGGTGAAGTCCAGGTGCTCATCGGTGACGAAGAAGTCGGGGGCGAGACGGAACCGCGCGGGAAGGCGGGGATCGTTGTCGATCGTCGTCTCGGCGCCGAACTCGATCACGACCTGCCGAGCGGTGTCCTGATCGGGAAGTACGTGATTGTTGGTCAGGAGCAACCGGGGCGATACCAGGAACCCGGTGCCCATAGGTATCTCTCGGCCATTACGACTCAGCGAGATCCGCGCGACCGTCGCCGCCGTGCGAGCGCCGCGGCAAAGGAAGTTGACCGGTTGGAGTTCATTGCTGGCGCCGATGATTCGCTCGAGCGTCGTGATCCGGTCGGAAGGCTCGGTTCTGCCTGCTTCGATCATGGCCTCGACCGGCACCTCGCCGCTGGTCGCCAGCCGCTGCGCCCGAGCGCTGATCTGTTCCGGAGAGTCGACAACCGGACTGTCCTTCAATTTGCGACGTTGCTCGATGTCTTCACGCTTGGTCTCGGTCTCGACGTAACGCTCTGCGGCGGCCTCGATTTGCTTCAACCACGCCGCCTGGATTTGTTCGCGAAAATTCATGATGCAACCGCCTGGAAGCAGAGGGTGATGTGGTCAGGTTCCCTAACGGCGGAGTGTTCCTCATGCGCGTCACATCGCCGTCACTTCACCGTTGGGCCCGGCACGGCAAAGTGCCCGATGGCTCACGCCACCCGTCGATACGGCGCCCGTGCGCCTGGTCTCAGGGATTCGGGAGCGACTCGATCGGCGCGGCGCCGCACTCGTGGACGCGAAGGAGGAGTTCGTCGCATTCCGGCGACGGATCCGTGCCGAACTCGGCCCACAACAGGCCTCGGTATCGCTGGTATTCCCGGAGGGCGTCGATCTTGTTGCCCTGCGCGAGATGGATACGCATCAGGATCCGGCGGGAACTTTCCCGGAGCGGCTCTGCTGCCACCACCGCCGACGCGGCCATCAGCGCGGCGCCGACCTGTCGGCGCTTCAGCAACGACTCGGCCGCCGCTTCCAGCGCCGCGACCCAGACCAATCGGTACCGTTCCCGGTCGATGACCACCCACTCCTCGTCCCAGTCCGGCAGCAGAGCTGCGCGATGCAGGAGCAGCGGGACGCGTGCCAGGTCCTCCGAGCAGGGCTGGTGAACCAGTTTCTGCGCCAATTCGGTCAGGTATGCCAGATCGACGGCCACGTTCGAATGGAGGCGAAGCCGATCGCCGTTGATCTCCACGACTGCGTCCTGAATGCGGCGCAGGCGCCACAGAGCGGTTCGCAGACGCTGCGCCGCGCAGTGACCAGCGCATTCCGGCCATAGCGCACCGGCGAGGCGGCCACGAGAGACCGGTCGATTCAGCAGTGCCAGATAGGTCAGCACCCGTTCGGCAGCGTGCGGAACGGAAATCCGGCGGCCACCGCTGTGCAGGGCGAATTCCTCGATCAATGTGAGCTGGGAACACGTCCTATGCGGGGCATTGTGGTCGATGAGCACCATTTCATCACTCGGTCGCGGCGTGGGTCTTCATTCGGCAGACGTACAGCGGACGGATCTGGCTACCTCACACTGGCTATCGTGCCCAGGCCATGAACGAACGGCACGAGTAGCCGACTACGTGAACCCGGGGCGAGCAACGTCGACGAGTCACCCCCATCGGCGCGGGCACAGAACGCACAGCCGCGTAGCGGACTACTCACATGCGTATCGGGAGCTGCGTCTCGGTCGAGTCAGCGATCCTTCCGCGTCCGAACATGAGCGGTGCTCACATCGATCGACTGGCCGATGATGACGATCCAGACGGGCGGAATTCATGAGTGTTCTCGCAGAGCGGCTACCGGGCAAGAGTCTGCCGCTGCCCGGACGAGGGCGACATGCTCGTCGGGAACGTCGGCGCCTTCGAATCGGTAGGTCAGTTCGGCGTCGTCGTCGAGGCTGAACACGGCGGGAGCTTGTTCGGCGCACAGGCCGTGGCCTTCGCAGCGGGTGTAGTCGACGGAGATTTTCATCGCGGTTGTCCTTCAGGCGGGGACGAGTTGGAGGGGAAGGTGTTCGAAGCGGTGGATGATGTTGTTCATCGCCCACTCGCCTGCGCCGGCGATCTCGATGCGTTCGACGCGATCGACCAGCGCGCGAAGTATCGCTTGGGTTTCCAGCCGGGCCAGGCCCTGCCCGGCGCAGCCGTGGGTGCCATGCCCGAAGCCGAGTTGGCGGGTGGCGTCGCGGCGGATATCGAAGCTGTCCGGGTCTTTCCACTCTTGTGGGTCGCGGTTGGCGGAGGCGTAGACGACCACCACCCGCGCACCTTTGGGGATCGTGGTGGCGGACACCGTGGTTTCCCGCACTGCTTTGCGAGAGAACGCTCGCAGCGGTGACTCGTAGCGCACCACCTCGTTCACCGCGTTCGGGATCATCGTCGGGTCCGCCCGCAGCATCTGCCACTGGGAAGGGTGGGTAGCGAAGAGATACAGGGCGCTGGAGATCGCGCCGATCGTGGTGTCCAGCGACGGCGCGAGGTAATCGATCAGCAGCGCCGGACATTCCGAGCGCGGGAGGTTGCCTTCGTCGGCAGCCTGCAAGACCTCTTCACCCGCACTGCCGGGCAGCAGGTCCCGGTCGCGGGCGAGCCGCCGGGTGAAGCGCATCATCTGCGCGCTCGCCGCAGCGGTCCGGATCGATCGGCCGTTGATCGGTCCCAGCGAGTCGAATGTCGCTGCGGCCCAGCGCAGCAGGTGTTCGCGGCCGTGCTGGGGCCAGCCGATCAGATCGGGGACGACCGACATCGGCAGTGCGGTCGCGAGCTCGACGCCGTCGATCACACCGCGCGACACCGCTGCCTCGACCGCCGCCACTGCCTGCCGGTCGATGGTTTCCCGCATCGTGCGCAGGGCCTTGGGTGTCAGGCGGTGCGCCAGTAACGTGCGCCGACGGCTGTGTTCCTCGCCGTCACTGTTGAGGGTCGTACCACGAGAAAGCCGGTTCGCCACCGGATTCAACGCGACGCCCTCGCCGGAGACGAAGGTCTCGTCGTCCAGCAGTACGGCTTTGCATTCGGCGTAACGAGGCACCGCGTAGGCACGCTGCCCGGTCAGCCACACCACCGGGCCCAACTCCCGCAACCGCGCGTAGTGCGGATACGGGTCGAGAATCGCTGCCCGGGAGTACAGGTCGGGCTCATAGCTCGGGGCGGCAAGGCGATTACGCATCGAAACTCCTCAAACACTGAACAGTCATTGGCGGTGCGGAACAGGTGCGGCTCCGCTTGATGACGAAGACCGCCGGTCGCTTCGCTCGGGGCGGGAATGCGGCGGATCGCATGAGTGCCATGTCACAGGCTACGGCGTTGATTGACTTTATGTCAACGACTTAAAATCAACTTGTGTTTCGCCTGGTAACCCAGCACTATCGGACTGCAGGCCGTCGACGGAAGGGGTACCGATGACCGCGGCAGCACCGAAAGGGCGCACGGCGCGGGCGGCGCAAGCCGCCGAGACCCGGCAGCGGCTCATCGACGCCGCGGTCGAGGTGTTCTCCGCGCAGAGCTACGAGGAGGTGGCCGTCGCCGATATCGCGAAGACCGCTGGTGTCGCCCACGGACTGCTTTTCCACTACTTCGGGAACAAACGCGGCATCTACTTGGAAGCCATGCGCGATGCCTCGGACAAGATCGTCCGAGCACAGCGGGTGGATCCCGACCTCTCCGCCCCCCAGCAGATCCGGGCCGCATTGGCCGCCCACTTCCGATATCTCGCCGCGCACCGCGGCTTGGCGCTGCGCCTGGTTCTGAGCGGGCGCACCACCGACGCCGAGACCGGGGAGGCGTTCGAAGCCGGGCGATGGCGCGCCATCGAGAGGTGGTGCGCACTGCTCGGCCTCGACCCGGAGATCCCCGCCCTGCGCATGATGACGCGGTCGAGTATCGGCGCCCTCGATGAGGCCACCGTCTACTGGTTGCAGAACGACGAACTCTTCGACGTGGAGCATATGGTCGACTGCATGCTCGAGATGGCCGCGGCCGGGTTGCGCGCCGCCGCCGCCCTCGATCCCCAGCTGGATATCACCGCCGCGGTCGGCACGATACTGGAAGCCGGTCGGAAGCGGTGAGCGCGTACGAAGGTGCGCATCAGGCCGGCAACCAGAGAATACGGAAAGTCGCACCGCACGCCGTGGCGGCCAGAAGTTGGATGCGCGCGTCGTGCGCCGCTAGAGGCGGGTAGCAGTCCGAACGAGATCGGCAACAGCCTTCGAGCGGCTGTGCGGTGGCCACGCGATCACTGTCGTGACGGCCGGGGCGTCTAGTACCGGCACAGCGGCGTGGTCGCCGCGCAGATGGGTTCGCACGGACTCGGGCATGATCGCCGAAGCCCTTCCGAGGGCGATCAATTGGAGCAGCTGGGTATGGTCGCGAACCTGCGGACCGGGGCCGTCGGGGTAGGTGCCGTCTCGCCGGGGCCAGCGCGGCATCGGCAGGCCCGGAAGCGCGGCGACCTCCGCCATCCGCACGTGGGACCGATCGGCGAGGGGATGCCCGGTCGGCAGGAGCACGACCTGCTCCTCGGTGTACAGCTCCTCGGTGTCGAACCCGGCCGTCGCGTCGAACGGCCGGTGCAAAAGAGCCACATCGGCCCGTCCGTCGCGAAGCAGTGGCTCCTGCTCGCCGATCCCGCACAGGAGCACATCGACGGTGACCGCGCCGGGCTCGGCGGCGTAGGCGTCGAGGAGTTTGGACAGCAGTTCGACGGACGCTCCCGCCTTCGTGGCAAGGACCACGCCGGCCCGGCCGGTCGCGGCGAGGGCAGTGCGCCGGGTGCGTCGCTCCGCGGCCTCGACCGCATCCAGCGCCGCCCGGGCCTCCCCGAGGAGCACCGACCCGGCCTCGGTCAAGGTGACGGCGCGACTGGTTCGTCGCAGCAGTACCACCCCGAGCCGCCGTTCGAGCTGCCCGATCGCCCGGGACAGCGGAGGCTGCGCGATCGCGAGGCGCCGCGCCGCCCGCCCGAAGTGCAGCTCCTCAGCGACGGCGACGAAGTATCGCAGTTCCCGCGTCTCCACGATGCCCATGGTATCCGCCGCCCACCAGCGTCGATACCCGAGCGGTATCGCTTGCCACCCACTCGGTGTTGGACGCCCCGTCGAGGCTCGGAACAGGATCGACCGTATGAGTAGTGAACAGACGATCGCGCTGGTGACCGGCGCGAACAAGGGCATCGGGTACGAGATCGCGGCAGGCTTGGGCGCCCTCGGTTGGAGTGTCGGCGTCGGCGCCCGGGATGAACAGCGCCGCGAAGCCGCCGTGGCGAAGCTGCGGGCGGGCGGCGCCGACGCGTTCGGCGTACCGCTCGACGTGACCGACGACGCGAGCGTGGCCGCCGCCGCCGACCTGATCGCGGACCGTTTCGGATGCCTCGACGTGCTCGTCAACAACGCAGGCATAACCGGCGGCATGCCGCAGGCGCCCTCCGCCGTCTCCCCCGCGACAGTGCGGGCCGCCGTGGAAACCAACGTGATCGGCGTTATCCGCGTCACCAACGCGGTGCTGCCGCTGCTGCGGCGCTCGGCATCACCACGGATCGTGAACATGTCCAGCACGGTCGGCTCCCTCACCCGGCAGACCACTCCCGGTGCCGATACCGGCCCGATCTCCGCGGCCTACTCGGCGTCGAAGACGTTCCTCAACGCCGTCACCATCCAATACGTGAAGGAACTGCGCGACACCAACATCCTGATCAACGCAGCCTGCCCCGGCTTCACGGCAACCGACCTCAACGGATTTCGAGGCGTCCGCACACCGGCGCAGGGCGCGGCGATCGCGGTGCGCCTCGCGACCCTGCCCGCCGATGGACCGACCGGCGGCTTCTTCGATGACGCAGGAGTAGTGCCGTGGTGACATGCCGGGAGTGGCCGACCGGACACCGAGAAAGAGCCTTGTCTGGGTAGGAAGAAATCTCCAGCGCAGGATGTAGACATTTTGGGAGGCTTGGTATACAGTCGCTGTCGTTGGAGATGAAAGTCTGGTTGGCCGGGCAGGTGACCTGCACCGGAAGCAAGATTGACCATCCCCCTCCGGCGGAGAAGAGAACCTGGTGCAGTCGGCCGGACCGCCGGAGGGGATGACGAGATTCCGCAGACCGACCGGCAACCCAGGAGGTGGTCACTGAACAGCTCTTCCCAGATTCCGCGTCCCGGCCTGTTGCCGGGCGCAGTGCCCGACGTCGGCCCTATCGCCGACCGTCGGCATTGACGTGAAAACCCCCTCGATATCCCGGGCCCCGGCGCACGACGCGCCGGGGCCTGTCGGCGTATGAATCCAGAGGTGTTGTGCAGCAACCGAACACAGACCCCACCGACCCCATCGACGCTTCCGGTGCCGCCGAGAGGCTCGATGACGAGGACTACCCCGCCTACAGCATGGGCAGAGCCGCGGAAATCCTCGGCGTCACCCCCGCTTTCCTACGCGGCCTCGACGCCGCCGAACTGCTGACACCCCAGCGTTCCGAAGGCGGGCACCGCCGCTACTCCCGCTACCAACTGCGTATCGCCGCCCGCGCTCGCGCGCTGGTCGATCAGGGCACCCCGCTGGAGGCGGCATGCCGGATCATCGTCCTTGAAGACCAACTCGCCGAAGCCCTCGAACTCAACGCCGAACTCTCCCGCCAAGACCCACCCGCACCGGGCCCCGACAGCTGAACCTCACCAGCCCCCACATCGGGCGCCGAGTTCGGCCCACACCGTGCTGCCCCGGTGGTAGTCGACTTCACGCGCCGTGTGACGTTTCAGCCGGGTTGGAAGAACGCCAGCACCTTCTGTGCGGCGTCCGGCGACGTCAGCAATTCCTGCATGTTCGCGGACATCTGGGCGGCCGCGCTGGTGCGTTCGAACATCTCGCGTTCGTATTCTTCGACGGCGGCGGGAATGTCGTCCGGATGCGCGGCCAGCGCGAGGCCGAGCAGGGCGCCGTCGAGCAGCGCCATGTTGGCGCCCTCTCCCACCGGCGGCATCAGATGCGCGGCATCGCCGAGCAGCGTGACGTCCGGCCTGGACGGCCAGGTCAGACCGGCCGGAAGAGCGGTGATCGACCGCGGCACAACCGTGTCGTCGCAGGCCGCGATCAGCGCGGTGAACCGTGTGTCCCAGCCGGGGAGCAGGTCGATCAGCCGGGCTCTGGCGGCGGCCGGGTCGTCGAACGGGATCCCGCTGGTAGCGAACCAGTCCTCGGCGGTGTTGTAGAAACTGAGGCCGATGCGAACGCGTCCGTCGCCGTTGCGCTGCGCCGACAGGGATAGTCCGTTGCCGAGCACCCAGTAGTTGCCGCGCCCGACCATCGCCGCGAGGTCGGGGTGCGTGCGGTCGATGTCGGGAATGCCGATCTCGACGACGTTCTGGCCGATATGCGCCGGACGGGCGTCGGTGAGCAGCGCGCGAACCCGGGACTGCGCGCCATCCGCGCCGACCAGCAGGTCATACGTCACACTGCTGCCGTCGGCGAAGCGCAGCAGGCCGTTGTCGGCGGATTCGAACGCGTGTCCCCAGCGCACCATGCCTTCGGGAAGGGAATCCAGCAGCAGATTGCGTAGATCGGCGCGGTCGACCTCGGGTCGATCGAGCGGGGCATCGTCGGGGGTGTCCTCCTGGAGCAGCAAGGTGCCATCCGGTTCGAGAAGACGCATGTCCTGGCCTTCACCACGGGCGATCGCGTAGAACTCGTCGATCAGACCCGCCTCGCGTAGCGCCCGCTGGCCGGAGTGGATGTCGAGCATGCCGCCCTGGCCACGCGCGCCGCGTGACGATTCACGTTCGTAGACGACGGCGTCGATGCCGTTCACCTGCAGCACCCTGGCGAGGATCAGGCCGCCCAGTCCGGCTCCGACGATGGTGATGGTCATGGTCGCTCCTTCGATACACTGCATTGTCCAATACACTGTATCGAACCTGGCGATGTATTGTCAGCGGCATGTTGGTCTGGGAGAGGCCGGAGCCGCCGGATCGACCGGTCCCCGCTCCACTGAGCCGGGAGCGGATCGTACGAGCAGCGATCCGGCTTGCCGACGCCGACGGCTTGGCGTCGGTGTCGCTCCGCAAGGTCGCCGCCGCACTGGACGTGGGGCCGATGCGGCTCTACAGCTACATCGCCACCAAGGACGAATTGCTCGACCTGATGGTCGATGCGATCTACGCCGAGATCCGGCCGGTCGGAGACGGTTGGCGAGAGGTGCTGCGCTCCGCCGCCGAAACCACCCGCCAAGCCGCTCACCAGCATGAATGGCTCGCCGACCTGATCGGTGGACGGCCCCAGCTCGGCCCGCACGCGCTGGCCAGGGGGGAGGCTGTGGTGGCCGCGATGGGCGGCATCGACGTGGACGCCGTCATGCCGGTGGTCGACGCGGTCAATGCATACGTGATCGGCGCTGTGCGCCGGGAGATCACCGAGCGGCGCGCCGAGCGGGCCACCGGGATGGACAAGCGGCAGTGGCAGGCCGCCTTCGGACCCTATCTGGAGCGGACTTTCGCAACCGGCCGCTTCCCCGCGCTCGCCACCGTCATACGCGATGCCGCCCACCTGGATGCCGACCAAACCTTCCGCACCGGCCTCGAGTTCCTCCTCGACGGCATCCAAGCCCGCATCGCGACCTGACGGCGCGACCTGACGGCGCGGCCTGCTGTCTGACCCTGGCTACCAATGCTGTCATCGCCTGGACCACGGAGTATTACCGGCTCACGGCGGAGCAGATGCGCCGTGGAGGCCACCGCATCGACGACGAGGTGCTGGCCCACATCTCAACCGCGCACAGCGAGAACATCAACTTCTTCGGTGCCATCGATGCCGAACTCGCCGCACTCGCCCCCACCGGAGACCGGCCGCTACGCGGGCGCGACACCCTGTTCTGAGCAGCCTATGAGCGCGTCAAGGGCTTGGTTGTGCTGGATCCCGGCGTGGGGTGGCCTTTGACGCGTCGCAGGTCCGGTATCGCGATGTTCGCGCCATTCAGGGCAGGGTGGCGGCAGCCTGGCCGCCTCGATAGCCCGTTTCGCCGAACATCTGGGCCGCCAATTGGAGTGAGCTGTCGATGGTGTCGAAGCCGTGCGGGAGCATGATGCGCTCATAAGCGGCGACCGCCTCGAGGAGCGGCTTCTCGCCGCGCGCGGCGGACAGCAGTTCTCCGGCCAGGGTGGCGGCGTCCTGCAAGGCGGTGTTCGCGCCGACGCCACCGAACGGCGGCATGGTGTGGATGGCGTCGCCGAGCAGGGTGACCGGGCCGGACTGCCACGCCTCGACGCGCTCGCCGGCGCGCATCTTGATCGGGAAGAAGGTTTCCGGGTCGGCATGTGCGAACAGTTCCATGAGCTGCGGATGCCAGTCGCCGACCGCCTTCGCGGCAATCTCGCAGAGCCGCTGCGGCGGGTGGGTGAACAACTGCTCATCGGACACCCCGAGACGTTCGGGCGTCGCGAGCAGGGTGACCATCAGGTAGTCCGCGGCTCCATCCGGCCGGGAGCGGAACCGCACCGGCGCGAACCCGGCACCGCACCCGGTCTCGTCCGCGACCCAGTTGAAACCGTGCTCGAGCACCTCCGGGAGGAGCGCCTCGGTCGCCTCCGTGAGCGTCATCCGGCCGTACACACAGCGGATGCCGAGGTCCTTCACTCCGGCTTGCGGAAGCAGTTGCCTGCGCACGGCCGAGCCGATTCCGTCCGCGCCGACCAGCAGGTCACCCTCGTCGACGCCGCCCTCGGCGAACTCCACCTGCACCCGGCCGGACTCGGTGACCCGATAGCCGGTCAGCGTCCTTCCGAACCGAACGGCGTCGCCCAGTCCGGTGAGCAGGGCCCGCCGGAACGCGTTGCGATCGACACAGGTGATCAGCTCGTCGGTGACGCCCGGGAAATGCTGTGTCATCACCTCGCGCAACTGGTGGGTGTAGCTGCCGAGCGTATCGTCGTTCGCTCCGCTGGTGTCGCGGACCAGGTCGAACGTCTCCGCCGACAGGCAGGATCGCAGTGCGGCATTGCCGTTCGCGTCGATGTGGATCCGATAGCCCTGGCTGCGAGTTGCCGGCGTGGGGTCCTGCTCGTACACGACGACATCGACGCCCCTGTGGCGCAACGCCTGCGCAAGCGCCAACCCGCCGACGCCACCGCCGGCGATAAGCACCCGTTCTGTGTCTGACATGTCGTTGCCCTTCCTTGTCCGGGACCGTGTCGCCGCCGCGACACCACGCCATGGTCATATAGAAAAATGAATGTGTCAACCATTTGATTGATTAACTCCGCTAGATGCATGTATGATTCAGGCATGCCGCCATCGAAACCCCGCAGGTCGCCCAAACCTCAGGAGCGGCAGCGCGATCCCGAGCGCACCCGCAAGTTGATCCTGGAGGCGGCGTCGGCCGAGTTCGGCGCACATGGCTACGCGGGCGCGCGGATCAGCGCGATCGCGGACCGGGCGGGCGTCAACCAGCAACTGATCTCTTACTACTTCGACGGCAAAGAAGGCCTCTATCAGGCCATGTCGCAGCAGTGGCAGCAGCGGCGGCGCGAGCTGACGCCGCCGGGCACACCGCTGCCCGAGCAACTGCGCAGACACGCGCTGGAAGCGCTGGCCAACCCGGACGGAGTCCGGCTGCTGGCGTGGAGCGGCCTGGAATACGCCGGCCCGGACACCGACCCCGACCACGCCTCGCGCGCCACGCTGCTGCAGGACAGCGTCGAGGAGCTGCGCGCGCTACAAGCGGCGGGCCGGCTCCCCACCGAACTGGACCCATCCTGCCTGCTGGTCATGCTGATGGCCGCCGCGATGGCGACCACCACGCTGCCGCACATCATCGACGGCGTGTGCGGAGCCGACCCCAAGTCCCCCGAATTCATCGGGCACTTCGCCGACCAAGTGGCCATCCTCGCCCGGCACATCGGCCTCGACCCGCCCGGCGACGACGGCCCCGAAGAGCGCTGACAGCCGCCACGCTTACGGGTGGGGACCACCTCGAGTCGCGACCACAGCCTTTCACGGTGCTCGAACGGACCTCAATCGGCGAGATAGCGCAGCATCACCACGGTGTCGAAGTGCCTCGTCTCGGCCAATCGGAGCCGGATGCGCTTGTCCAGCGAGGGGAACATCGGCGTGCCGCCGCCGAGCGCCACCGGCGAGAGAAACAGCTGGTACTCGTCGATGAGCCCGTGTGGAATCAGCGAGGCCGCCAGGCCGGCGCCACCGACCTCCATCACGCCATCGCCTCCGGCCTTCAGCCTGCGCACCTCCTCGACCGCGTTCTCACTGACCAGCGTGCTGTTCCAGTGGACCTCGGCCAGCGTCCGGGAGAAGACGACCTTCGGCTTCTCCGTCCAGAGCCTGCCGAACTCACGCTCGATGCGCGACGCGTCCTCGGGCAGATGCGGCCAGTACTCGGCCATCAACTCGTACAGGCGACGGCCGTGCAGCGAGACCTCGATCTGGCGGTAGCGGTCGTTGTGGAACTGGTGCAACTCCTCGTCCGGGTCGCTCCAGTCGATGCTGCCCTCGCGGTCGTTGATGTACCCGTCCAGGGACACGCCGAATCCGTAGATCAATCTCCTCATGACCTGGTAGACCTCCTAGGCGCTCGAAAATCATCGGCGGTCATCTGGACGGACTCGCAGGCCGTGTCCGCCTCCCCTATGCGAAACCCGGCGGTGGGCTGAATCCGCCGAACTCCTGCTCGATCAACTCCGCGAACCGCAACGTGGTGCGGTCTTCGAGATAGGGGCCGATGATCTGCATGCCGTAGGGCAACCCTTCGGGTGAGCGCCCGATCGGTGCCGCGGTTGACGGTAGCCCGATCAGCGTCGCGATACTCGCCCAAACGAGGTGGTAGTTGTAGGGGTATGTGGTGCCGTCGATCTCGATCGTGCGGGTGTTCATGTCCGAATGGTCGTGGGGGAAGGCCGGTGTCGGCGTAATCGGGCACAGCACCACGTCGAATTCGTCGAACAGGCGTCGCCACTTGTCGGCGAGGCCGATGCGAACCCGGTCCGCCCTGATCCAGTCGCTGTGGCTGGCCACGAACGCTCGGCCGATGACCGCCTCCGGGGTGTCGGTGTTCGGTGGAATATCGGCGACGGCGGTCTGGATCGTGCGATAGGTTTCGACCGGCGCGTCCGCGCCGAACTGCGACATCAGCAGTGTCAGGTAGGTGTGCGCCGTCAGGGTGAGGTCGGGCAGCAGCGCGCTGTGCCGGGCGACCGCGGCACCGGCCTTTTCGAGCCCTCGAGCGATGCGGTCGAAACCGTCGCGGATGACGGTCGATGTCGGCAACAGCGGATGAGTGTCGACGACCAGCACCCGGAGGTTCTCGAACTCGGCGCTGCGCGGCGGTGGCAGCGCGAGTTGGTATGCGACCGCCTCCACCTCGTCGGGGCCGGCGAGCAGCAGGGTCGCCAGTGTCAGGTCGGCGGCACTGCGCGTCATCGGCCCGACCACGGCGAGGTCTTGCGGAGCCGGCAACGCGGGCGTGCGGGGTGGCGTGTTTCCGCGACCCGGCAGCAGTGTCCGTGACGGCTTGTGGGCGAAGATGCCGCAGAAATGCGCTGGTACTCGCAGCGATCCGCCGATGTCGGAGCCGAGCGCGAGCGAGACATACCCTGCCGCGACCGCGGCGGAGGAGCCGCCGGATGACCCGCCGGGCGAGCGCGCCAGGTCCCACGGGTTGTTTGTCGTGCCGTAGATGTCGTTGTAGGACTGCCAGTCGTGCAGAGCCCGCGGCACATTGGTCTTGCCGATGACGACCCCTCCTGCGGCCTTGACCCGCGTCACCAGCGCCGCGTCCTCGTCGGGCTGCCAATCCTTCGCGTCGGAGAATCCCCACGTGGTCGGCAGACCTGCAACGTTGAAGGATTCCTTCACCGCCACCGGAACGCCGAGTAGTGGCGTCTGCTCACCGCGCGCCAGCGCCGCGTCGGCCTGCTTCGCGGCGGCGCGGGCGCGGTCGAAATCCCGCACCACCACGGCGTTGACCTTGTCGTCGAATTTTTCGATCCGCCCGATGGTCAGCTCGAGCAGCTCGGTGGCCGAGATGGTCCCGGCCTGCAGCGCGGCCACCTGATCACGCAGAGTCGCAAACTCCGGTCCGGGCATGAATGCCTCCTTTGCATCCCCGGGTTTCATGCACGCCCGGTAGTTCGTGGCCCAGGTATCTGCCGGGGCGCGCTGTACCGAGTGGGAGTCTATCCATGCTCTGCGAACGATCGAACGCCATTCCAGCAGAGGATGATTCAGCCGGATGGCACGCCACACCGGATGGAGCGGGCGCGCCGCTCACCGAATCGGACGGGATATCCGGCAAGCGCGCAGCGCAATCTCCACGATGGAGCAGTACGAGGGTCGGGCCGGCCGGCTCGATCGAAGGCCGCCGAAGACGCATGGATGATGTCGCGGACTCGTCTCGGAGGAACGTAGTGTTACCGCCGGGAACCGCCGGCCCAGCCGTGGGTCGGTGACTCGTCGTTCGCGGGTAACGGCGAGCTGGGTTCCCACTCGGACCGGCTGGATTTCCAGTGTCGAACCGGTGGACCAGAGCGAGGATGGCAATGACGGACACAGCGGCGGCAACCGTCCACACTGCGCCGAAGCAGGACGCTGCGGCCCCCGACCAAGGCGAGCTGCATCAACTGCTCGCCGGATTGACCGCGGTGCGCGACGGCGATTTCCGGACCCGGCTGCCGACGGACGCCGACGGGCTGCTCGGTGAGATCGCGACGGTGTTCAACGGCATGGTGGACCAGCTGTCACTGTTCACCTCCGAGGTCACCCGCGTCGCGCGCGAGGTCGGCACGGACGGGCGGCTTGGCGGTCAAGCCGAGGTGCCCGGCGTATCCGGGACCTGGAAGGACCTGACCGATTCGGTGAACGCGATGGCAGGCAACCTGACCAGCCAGGTGCGTGACATCGCTCAGGTCGCGACGGCCGTGGCCCGCGGAGACCTGTCGCAGAAGATCGACGTGGACGCGCGCGGGGAGATCCTCGAGCTGAAGAACACTGTCAACACGATGGTCGACCAGCTGTCCGCCTTCGCGGACGAGGTGACGCGGGTAGCGCGCGAGGTGGGCTCGGAGGGCCGGCTGGGCGGACAGGCCGAGGTGCCCGGCGTCGGCGGCGTATGGCGCGACCTCACCGCCTCGGTGAACTTCATGGCAGGCAACCTCACAGACCAGGTCCGCAATATCGCCCAGGTGACGACAGCGGTCGCGCGCGGCGATCTGAGCCAGAAGATCACCGTCAGCGCGCGCGGCGAGATCCTGGAGTTGAAGAACACCATCAACACGATGGTCGATCAACTGTCCTCGTTCGCCGACGAAGTCACCCGCGTGTCCCGCGAGGTGGGCACCGAGGGCATCCTCGGTGGTCAAGCGGACGTCAAGGGCGTCTCGGGCACGTGGCGGGACCTCACCGACTCGGTCAATTTCATGGCGGGCAACCTGACCGCGCAGGTGCGGTCGATCGCCCAGGTCGCCACCGCCGTCGCGCGCGGCGACCTGACCCAGAACATCACGGTGGACGCGCGCGGCGAGATTCTCGAGCTGAAGAACACCATCAACACGATGGTCGACCAGCTCTCCGCGTTCGCCGACGAGGTCACCCGCGTCGCGCGCGAAGTGGGCACCGAGGGCCGATTGGGCGGCCAGGCCGACGTCAAGGGCGTCTCCGGCACGTGGAAGGACCTCACCGAGTCGGTCAACGTGATGGCCGACAATCTGACGGCACAGGTGCGGTCGATCGCCGAGGTGACCACGGCGGTCGCCCGCGGTGATCTGACCCAGAAGATCCGGGTCGATGCGCGCGGGGAGATCCTGGAACTCAAGGAAACCATCAACACGATGGTCGACCAGCTCTCCGCGTTCGCCGACGAGGTCACCCGCGTCGCCCGGGAGGTCGGCACCGAGGGCAACCTCGGCGGCCAGGCCACCGTGCGTGGCGTGTCGGGTACCTGGAAGGACCTCACCGACAACGTCAATGTGATGGCCTCGAACCTGACCGGCCAGGTGCGCTCGATCGCCCAGGTCGCCACGGCGGTGGCCCGTGGTGACCTGAGCCAGAAGATCACCGTGGAGGCGAAGGGCGAGGTCGCGGCGCTGGCCGGCGTGATCAACACGATGGTCGATACGTTGTCCGCGTTCGCCGACGAGGTCACCCGCGTCGCGCGCGAGGTCGGCACCGAGGGCATGCTCGGCGGCCAGGCCCGCGTGCCGAACGTGGCGGGAACCTGGAAAGACCTCACCGACAACGTCAACTCCATGGCGAACAACCTGACCAACCAGGTGCGCAACATCGCCCAGGTCACCACCGCGGTCGCGCAGGGAGACCTGACCCGCAAAATCGACGTGGACGCGCGCGGCGAGATCCTCGCGCTGAAGACCACGATCAACACGATGGTCGATCAGCTTTCCGCGTTCGCGGCCGAGGTCACCCGCGTGGCCCGTGAGGTGGGGTCGGAGGGCCGGCTGGGCGGGCAGGCCGAGGTGGAGGGCGTCTCGGGGACCTGGAAGCGGCTGACCGAGAACGTCAACGAGCTGGCCGGCAACCTGACCCGTCAGGTCCGCGCGATCGCCGCGGTCACCAGCGCCGTCGCTGAAGGCGACCTGACCCGCTCCATCACCGTCGAGGCGTCCGGCGAGGTCGCGGAACTGAAGGACAACATCAACTCGATGGTGGAGTCGCTGCGCGAGACCACCAAGGCCAACCAGGATCAGGACTGGTTGAAAACCAACCTCGCTCGCATCTCCGGACTCATGCAGGGCCAGCGCGACCTGCACGTGGTGGCCGAGCTGATCATGGCGGAGCTGGCACCGTTGGTCTCCGCGCAGTTCGGTGCGTTCTATCTGGCCGACGACACGGCCGAGCGGCCGGAGCTGAGGCTGATCGGCTCCTATGGCAGCCCGGAGGAGCCGGGCAGCCGGTCTCGGTTCACCTTCGGTCAGTCGCTGGTCGGGCAGGCGGCGCGCAGCCGCCGCACGATCGCCGTGGACAACGTGCCGGGCGACTACCTCACCATCTCCTCCGGGCTGGGACGAACCGCGCCGGTCAACCTCCTCGTGCTGCCGATCGTGGTCGAGGACCAGGTGCTCGGCGTGATCGAGCTGGGCTCGCTGCACCGCTTCACCCGCATTCACCAGGACTTCCTCGACCAGTTGATGGAGACGGTCGGCGTCAATGTCAACACCATCATCGCCAACGCCCGCACCGACGAGCTGCTGGTCGAATCGCAACGCCTGGCCACCGAGCTGCAAGCTCGCTCGGAGGAATTGCAGGTGCAACAGGAGGAGTTGCAGCGGTCCAACGCCGAGTTGGAGGAGAAGGCGGCGCTGCTGGCGACCCAGAATCGCGACATCGAGGCCAAGAACCTCGAGATCGAACAGGCGCGCCAAGAGCTGGAGACCCGCGCCCAGCAACTCGCGCTCGCCTCGAAGTACAAGTCGGAGTTCCTGGCCAACATGAGCCACGAGCTGCGCACGCCGCTGAACAGCCTGCTCATCCTCGCGCAGTTGCTGGCCCAGAACCCGACCCGCAATCTGACACCCAAGCAGGTCGAGTACGCGGGCATCATCCACTCTGCCGGCTCGGACCTGCTGCAGCTCATCAACGACATTCTCGACCTGTCCAAGGTCGAGGCGGGCAAGATGGACGTCACACCCGAAGCCGTACCGCTGCGCAAACTGCTGGACTACGTGGAGGCCACCTTCCGGCCTATGACCACCCAGAAAAGTCTCGGCTTCCACGTCACCACCGCACCCGGCCTGCCCGCGGATCTGCTCACCGACGACTCGCGGTTGCGGCAGGTGTTGAGCAACCTGCTGTCCAACGCGGTGAAGTTCACCGAGAGCGGATCCGTGGAGCTGAGAATCGAGCCGGCGGGGACGGATGAACTGCCCGTCGCCGCGCGGCGGCACGGTCCGGCCGTCGCCTTCCGGGTGATCGACACGGGCATCGGCATCACCGAGAATCAGCTGGAAACCATTTTCGGCGCGTTCCAGCAGGCCGACGGCACCACCAGCCGCAAGTACGGTGGCACCGGCCTCGGCCTGTCGATCAGCCGCGAGATCGCCTACCTGCTCGGCGGCGCTATCACCGCCGAGAGCACACCCGGTAAAGGCAGCACATTCACCCTGTACCTGCCGGTCGCCCGGCCGGACTTTCAGGAGGCGCAACACCCCGAACGGGAGGATGCGCAGCAGCCCGGTAGCCACCTCGAACACACTCCCGCTCCCGGCGCGCCGCAGCAGCAGCGCAGACTGCTGGTCGTGGAGGAACGCCCGCAGGGCCTGCTGTCCCTGGTCGCGCAGAGCGCGGTGGCCGACCTCGCCGACAGCAACGATCCACGCGGCCCGGTCCAGGTCGTCACCGCCATCGGTGTGCAAGAAGCGGCGTCGGCGATGGCCGCCGAGGTGTTCCACTGCGTGGTGCTCGAGCTGGACATGCCCGATAGCGCCGCGCTGCGGCTGCTGGAGACGATGGACGGGGACCCGGCGATGAGCAACGTCCCGGTGCTCGCCCACAACAACCGTCGACTCGACTCCGAGCAGGAGCGCCTACTGCAGGAGCGCACCGCGCGCCGGCCGTTGGAGTTGCTGTCCAGTCTGGACGAGCTGCGGGAGCGGATCGCTCTGCACGTCACCGCCGAGGCGCCCGGCGACGTGCTGCCCCTCGTCCGCGGCGAGGAGTCGCCGGTCGCCGCGCCGCAGCGCCCGGACGGTAAACTCGCCGGTCGCACGGTGCTGATCGTCGACGACGACGCCCGTAATCTGTTCGCGCTCAGCAGCATTCTCGAGCTGCACGGCGTCACCGTGCTGCATGCCGAGAACGGTCGTGAGGGTATCGACATGCTCCTCGCGCACTCGGAGACGGATCTGGTCCTGATGGACGTGATGATGCCCGAGATGGACGGCTACGCCGCGACGGCGAAGATCCGCCAGATGCCGCAGTATCGAGACCTGCCGATCATCGCCGTGACGGCCAAGGCCATGCTGGGCGACCGGGAGAAGAGCCTCGCCTCCGGCGCCAACGACTATGTCACCAAGCCGGTCGACGCCGACGCCTTGCTCGCTTGCATCCACCAATGGCTGGGCGCCTGATGACCGACTCGGACGCCACCGCCGCCGCAACCGCGATGACACCGAACGCGGACTCGGCCGCGGAGCCCACCGTCACCCGCCTCGCGGCCACCGTGGAGCGGTTGCGTTCGGAAATTCAGCGCGCTCAGGCCACCGCCGACGGTCGAGCGCTGATCGAGATGGCGAAGGGCGTGCTGGTCGAGCGGCTACGGTGCGGGCCCGCCGCGGCGGCGCGGCAGCTCGACGCCCTTGCCGAGCAAGCGGGTGTCACCTCGTTGGAGGTGGCCGTCGATCTGGTCAACCAGGCCGCGCAAGACAAAGTCAGCGCGGTCGTCGACGAGTTCCTGCTGCGTACCGCCACAGCGGAGAAGTCATCGGCGGCGGTGCGATTGCGTACCGCGGAGAGCGGGTTGCTCGCGGCGGGCGACACCCAACGCGTCGCGCAATCGGTGCTCGAACACGCCGTGGCGCCGCTGGGTGCCACGGCAGTGGCTATCTGGTCGGCGGGCCTCGACGCATCGCTGTCCCTGGCCGGTTTCGCCGGCATCGACTTACCAGAGGCCGAGCGGTGGCGATACGTGCCACCCGGGGTGGTGACCCCGGCGCGGCAAGCGCTGGTCGAACGCCGGGCGCAGTGGATCGAGGATCTTCGTGTGGCGGGGATTCCGTCGATCGGTGACCGCAACGGAGGCCGGGCAGCGATCCCCGCCGGCACCGGCGGCAAGTTGATCGGCGTGCTGGAGGTGTGCTGGCCGCAGCCCCTCGAACCGCAGCCACCTGGAGTACACCGGCAACTCGAGGCGCTGGCAGAGCTGTGCGCGCACACTCTGGAGTCGGACTTGTCCACCGCGGTCTCGCCGGATCTGCCCGCCGTCGCCGATCTCGTACTGCTGGCCGACAGCCTGTTCGACCCGGCCCTGGTGCTGCTACCTCACCTCGGCGACGACGGCGCGCTCGCCGACTTCCGTATCCACCACGTCAACCGGTGTTTCATCGACCCCGCCGGCCGCCCACGCGGCCTGATCGACGGCACATTGCTGCTCGAGGTGTACCCGATGGCCGCGGGCGGGGGCCAGTTGTTCGAGCGGATCGAGCACGTCTTCGCGACCGGTGAGACCTACCGCGCCGAGCGGGTGATGTTGACCGAATTGGTCGGCCAGGTGCCACTGACCGTCCCGGCCGCACTCAGCATCAGCCGTCACAGGGATGCCGTGCTCGTCGTGTGGCGCGTGGAGGACGAGACGGCGCGGCTGGCGGCGCTGCTGCAACACGCTCAGCGCCTAGGACGTGTCGGCGGGTTCGAGGAGAACGCGGCCACCGGCGAAATCACGTGGAGCAGCCAGCTGTACGCCCTCTACGGCCTGGAGCCTGCCGCCGACCCGATCCCGGTCGCGCAGCTGCCGAGTCACGTCCACGACGACGACTCGGAAGCGGTACGGGGATTCCTGCGAACGCTGCTGCGCTACCGTCGCTCGGCCTCCACGGCATTCCGTCTGATCCGGCCGAACGGCGACGCCCGCCATATTCGGATCATCGCCGAACCGGTGGTAGACACGGCGGGACACCTGCTCGCCATCCGTGGCGCCTACCAGGACATCTCCGCCCAGCACTGGACCGAGGTCGCGCTGTCGGCCACCCAGGACCGCCTCGCGCACACCGAGCAGCAGGCCGCCGAGCAGAGCAGGCTGGCGCTGCAACTCCAGCAGGCGATCATGCCCGCAGCGCAGCCGTCCATCGAGGCGTTCGGGCTGCGCATCGCGGTGCGCTACCAGCCCGCCGACCAGGACTATGTGGTGGGCGGCGACTGGTACGACGCGGTGACGCTGCCGTCCAAGCAGATCCTGGTGTCGGTCGGCGACATCACCGGCCACGGCATCAAGGCGGCCACCGGCATGGTCGTCCTGCGCAACGCTCTGCGCGGCCTCGCGGCCACCGGCGCCAAGCCGGGGCAGATGCTGACCTGGCTGAACCTGGTGGCACATCACCTGACCGACGACATCTACGCCACCGCCATCTGCGGCCTCTACGACCCCCAGACTCGGATACTGCGATGGGCTCGTGCGGGCCACCTACCGCCGGTGCTGGTGCGCGCCGGCCGGGCGTCCGCGCTGCCTCCCCCTGACGGGATGCTGCTCGGCGCTGTGGCGGAGACGACGTACGAGGAAGCCGAACTCCAGCTGGAACCGGACGACATCTTCCTGCTCTACACCGATGGGCTGATCGAGCGCCGCGACCGGCTCCTGGACGACTGTGTGGAGCGGTTGCTCGCCATGTCTGCCCAGTTCACCGGAAGCCTGGAGGACCGCCTGGACCATCTGCTCGATCACAGCGACGCCAACACCGACGACGACACCTGCGTGGTGGGCATTCAGGTGGGACCGGGCGACGGCATCGGGTGAGCGGGCGGTCAACGGCGGCCGGCGTACGACACTCCCAGAAAATCTACCGTGGCGACAGTAGACATTCGCCGCAGTTCCGGGTAACTTCTGTGGGGCGAACGAAGAAGTAAGTCTCGAGTGGCACGGGAGATGACGAACTGCCCGTGAAGGTGAAGACGGCGGGCGCGGCTGCGGGGCCATGACGTAAATCGGTCCCGCCGCCCGCCGGACATGCAAGGTGAAGTGCACGAAGAAATGAAGTACCCGTGAACAGAAAGGAGGAGTTGCCTACCGTCGCGTCGCCCACCGGCGTGTGTAGCTCGGGCGGCGACCGAAGCTCGGATACTTGTCGGAAGATGGTTAGTAATTCCCCTTAGTGCCCCGGTGCCATCAGGCACCGGGGCACTCGTCGTATTGAGGCACCACGATTTCCGAACCCACGACCGCGAACGAGAAGTTCGACGACGAGGACTACCCCGCCTACACGATGGGCCGGGCCGCGGACCTGCTCGGCACCACCCAGGCGTTCCTGCGCAGCCTGGACGAGGCGGAACTGATCACCCCGCAGCGATCCGCCGGTGGGCACCGCCGCTACTCCCGCTATCAGCTGCGCATCGCCGCGCGCGCCCGCGAACTCGTCGATCAGGGCACACCGCTCGAGGCGGCCTGCCGGATCATCATCCTCGAGGACCAGCTCACCGAAGCCCTGGAACGTAACGCCGCATCGAACCAAGTCGCGACATGAACTGCTCCCGCTGATGCCCCTGGTCGACGGAGCGTCGCGGGAACATTCGTCCTATAACCGACGACGTCGCCCGGTCGATAGTGATGGTCCACTTTCGAGGAGGACCCCACCATGGCCGATGACACTCTCGCCGACTTCCAGCGCGATGCCTTCACCTACGAAGGCAAGACCCGCACCCTGTTCCGCAAGGGCTCCGGACCCGCCGTGATCGTCATGGCGGAATTTCCCGGAATCTCGCCGCACGTCTTCGACTTCGCGCGGCGAGTCGCGGCCATCGGGTGCACGGCGGTCGTTCCGCACCTGTACGGCAATCCCGGCCGAGATCCGAGTCCCGCCGCGCACGGACTCGCCTCGGCGCTGGCGAATGTTGCCGGACAGTTCGGCCCGATCTGCGTCAGCCGAGAGTTCGTCGTGCTCGCGACGGGACGTACCTCGCCGGTCGTGCGGTGGCTGCGAGCGCTGGCCGAGCACGAGCACCACCGCTGCGGCGGACCGGGTGTCGGCTCGGTCGGAATGTGCTTCACCGGCGGATTCGCGCTGGCGATGGCCGTCGACGACCGATTGCTCGCACCTGTACTGTCCCAGCCCGGACTGCCCCTCGGATTCACCTCCCGGCAGAAGTACTCCATCGACCTGTCCCCCGCCGACCTGGCCCGCGTCAAAGAGCGCTGCGCGGACGGATTGCCGGTCATGGGGTTGCGATTCCGCGGCGATCGTCGTTCGCCCGCCGAACGATTCGAATTCCTGCGCGACCAACTCGGCGACGCGTTCACAGCGATCGAACTCGATGACGCCGACGCCGATCCCGATGCCGTGCTCAGCCCGCATTCGGTCCTGACCGAACATCTCATCGATGAACCCGGCCAGCCCACCCAGGCAGCGCTGCACCAGGTTCTGGACTTCCTCGGAGGCCGGCTCCTGGCCGATCACCGACCGATCGGCCGGAACCCGTAGCGACGGCACACTGCGCGTGATGCAGGCCGACACCGATCGAGGTGCGCCGAGGACACGCAGCCGCTCGGGCGCGTCAGACTACCGTCACCTCTGCGGCATCAGCGGTCGCCACGGTTGCCGCGGCGGCCAGCTCGGCCTCCTCGACGGTGCATCGGCCGAGGCCGCATGCCGTCGCCACCCCGTATGCGGTCCGGCCTGCGGCTGCTTCGAACATGGCCAGGCTACGGATACTGTCTTGCGCTCCCTCCGGCGATACAACCCCCGCGATGACGCGCCAGTCCTTGTCCAGCCGGCGAAGCGGCCGGTAGAACGCCGGGTCCACCGGGGCCGGATGAGCACCGTAGGCACAGGGAATGTGCGCGGGCGGCAACGGCACCGCGCGAGCGCGCAGCTCGCGTGCGACGGCGTTCAAGAGTTCGACCGAAGGCGCCAGATTACGCGGGGCGAGAAGCTCTTTGTGCCGGTAGTCGCCATAGCAAAGGTGCACGATGGTCTGGGCGCCGATATCGTGCGTCCGCGCGAGGAAACCGGCCAACTGTCGTGCGACCAGACGGCCGATCGGCGCCCGCATACCGAACCGCGCCGCCTTCACCAGCGCGAGCTGAGCGATCGGCGACTCTACCTGCCAGGTGATCAGATCACCGTGATCCGCTGTGAGCCGGGCCATTTCGGCCAGCGCGGCCTCGACGAAAACCGGCAGGTTGCGCAGCGCGGGAGTCACCGTCCGAAGGTGACGCAGCGCGCGCCCGAGCGGGAGGCCGTCGGCCACCGCAGCGCCGCCGAACACGAACAGCGCCAGGTCGAGCGGATTCGGTTGACTGATCTGCAATCTGGTGTCGGCCAGTTCGGGGCGCCTATCACGCAGTGCGCGGAAGGCGGTGACGGCCGCGGCGATGCGGTCGACCCGGTCCATCGCCACGTGCCGGGGTTCGAGGACGGCGCCCCGGCGAATGCCATAGACGCGCATGTCGGCGTAGTCGGCGAACTCACCGCTGCGCACCACTTCGAAGACGTCGTCGTGTTTCTCCCGCTCGCGCAGGTACTCCACGACCCACGTGGGATCCAGATCCCGTGGAACGCCGGTAAGCCGGTGGCCTCGGCTGTGCTCGACGAACCATTCCAGCACCTCGCGGTCGTCGGTCGTCAACGGTGCGGGCAAGCTGCCCACGAAGTGCACGAGTCGCGTCATCGCCTGTCCAACACGTAGTCCTACAAACGGGCCGGCCGTCCGACCCCGATCCGTCGGTCATCGAGCAGCATAGGTGGATCGATAGCCGGAAATTCGCCACTGCTGGGAATGCCGCGACAGCGAACTTCCCGCGAGCCGGTACGGCGGAATGCCTCTGGCACCCCGCTCGGCTCCGACTCGATCGCCGACCCCGGAGGACGCACGCCGCCGATCCGGCTGTGCGACGCCGAGACCACCGTCGTCACCTGCGCGGTTCGCGCCTCCGACGCCGAGCACTACTGCGACCAACCGGTCCAGGCAGCCGCTATCCGCCCGATCCGGTTCCGGACTCGTCATCGACCGCGTCTTCTACGCGTATCGAGTCGGCTCCCGGTCAACGGCCCTCCCGCTTCGGTGCTGCCCGGCTCCGGCTTCAATGCGGCCTCGGGATGCCGGGGTGGCGATCCACACCCCTTGGGTGGCTAGTTGCCACATATTCGCTCTCCGATGATTGGAGTGCACATTCCCGAAGCGTTCGAGCGAGGAAGAACGGGCTCTATGTCATCCGCTCTCGACCAGGCACTTCTCACCCGCACGACCGCGCAAGCACGCGAGCACACCACTCGGTCGTCCCCGACGACCGTACCCGTCATCGAAGCGATTGCGACCGGTTCGCCCAGCCTGGTCCTCGACCAATCCGTCGCGGCGGAGTGGATGGCCGGACAGTTCACCGATCGGCAGCAGCAGGACCGGATCAGACGCATCTTTCGCAAGACCATGATCGACACCCGGCGATTCGCGGTCGACGACGGCTGCGGCGCGGTCGTCATCGGGGCGAACCGAGGCGGGGAGCGGACCGAAGCCGAGACGATCGTCATCCGGGACCGATTCACTCATCTGTTCGAGGCCACCGAGGACGGCATCGTGGTCGGCGTCAACCACGACGGCATCACGTGCGAGCTGTCGGAGAACGTACCCCGGTACATCTACAACGGAGTTGCTCCCGTCGTCGGAGAAGTGCTGCGCCGCAATGGATTGCGGCAGTCGGACATCGATGTGTGGGCAATCCACCCGGGCGGGCCGAAGATCTTGCTCGAATCCGCGCGATCGCTCGGCCTCCCACCGGAGGCCTCGTCGACGAGCTGGAAGGTTCTCGCTGATTTCGTGCTCGAACGGATCGCCAGCTCAGACCGGGGCGGACAAGCCGATCTCGACCGGCATCGCGTTCTCGTTCGCACCGGGAATCACGATCGAGGGATTCGTCTTCGACCTCGTTCGCCGGTGATCATGCTGTCTCGCGTTTTTCCGCTACCCGGCCCCGCGAGCCGGGCAGCAGAAAGCGAATGGGCCCTGCCGGAAGCGGCAAGGCCCACTGGCCGAGCAGTCGACCGGCTATTGCATCGGCGCGGGTCCGCATTCCTTGCCCATCACGTCGGGCAGGTGAGCCCATCCGGACGTGCAGCTCACGATCTCGCCGCCGTTCACCCGGAACGGCTGCGTGATCTCTCCGCTCATCGGCGCACCGTCGGACGCCGTGCAGTCCAGAGCGGTCACCCTGCCCTCCCACACCGGCGAATGGGACGAACAGTTGTAGTTCCACATCTCCTGCGCGGAGACGGTGGGCGGACAGAACAACAGGGCCGCCGCCGCGGCGAAGAACGGGGGAAGACCCAGACGAACGAGGCGTGTGGCTTTCATGACGATCTCCTTGTCCTGGTTCCGTGCGATCTGAATCGGTAACCGTCCCGGACGGGCCGTCCGAGCGGTATCGAGCAGAAACTGCGTGGTTGCTCAGGAGAGAACGTGCACACTGCGGGAGGAACGCTACGCGGAGGTGGGAAGGCCGGCTGCGGAATGCCGATTGCTGTGATCATCCGGATATGACGGCAGCCAACCGACGCCTCGAGCGGGCACTTCGAAACTCTACGTGCGGGTAACACCCGCACGCTGTGTAGATATCTGGGATAAAGGTGCACACTACGCGAGACCGGGGGTCGCACACCCCGCCCGACCGGGCCAACGCTTAGGAGAGGAAGGAACCGGCAAGTGTTCAGCCGCATTGCCATCGTGAACCGGGGCGAGGCCGCCATGCGCCTCATCCACGCCGTCCGAGATCTGGCTGCGGAGACCGCGCTGCCGATCGAAACCGTCGCCCTGCACACCGACGTCGACCGCCACGCGACGTTCGTGCGAGAAGCCGACATCGCCTACGACCTCGGCCCGGCGTCCGAGCGCCCGTACCTGGACCTGAAGGCGCTCGAGCGTGCACTGGTGGAGACCGGCGCCGACGCGGCCTGGGTCGGCTGGGGTTTCGTCGCGGAGGATCCGGCGTTCGCGGAGCTGTGCGAACAGATCGGTGTCACCTTCATCGGCCCCAGCCCGGATGCGATGCGCAAGCTCGGCGACAAGATCGGCGCGAAGCTGATCGCCGAGGAGGTCGGCGTGCCGGTCGCGCCCTGGAGCCGCGGTCCGGTCGAGACCGTGGACGCCGCCTTGGCGTCGGCGGCCGAGATCGGCTACCCGCTGATGCTGAAGGCGACCGCGGGCGGCGGCGGACGCGGTATCCGGGTGATCACCGATGAGGCCGAACTCGTCGACGCCTATGAGCGCACCCGGCAGGAGGCCGCTCGCGCGTTCGGCAGTGGTGTGGTCTTCCTGGAGCGGCTCGTCACCGGCGCCCGGCATGTCGAGGTCCAGGTGATCGCCGACGGCCAGGGAACCGCGTGGGCGCTGGGTGTCCGCGACTGCTCGGTACAGCGGCGCAACCAGAAGATCATCGAGGAGTCGGCATCACCGGTGCTGAGCCCCGAGCAGGCAGCCGAACTCAAGGCCTCGGCCGAGCGGCTGGCGATCGCGGTCGGTTATCGCGGAGCGGCGACCGTCGAGTTCCTCTACCACCCCGGTGACGATCTCTTCGCGTTCCTCGAGGTCAACACCCGCCTGCAGGTCGAGCATCCGATCACGGAATACACCACGGGTTTCGACCTCGTCCGGGCACAGCTGCTGGTGGCCTCAGGAGGAAGGCTCGAGGGCGAACCCCCGGTCGAGCGGGGGCACGCCATCGAGGCCCGGCTCAACGCCGAAGACCCCGACCGCGACTTCGCCCCCGCCCCGGGCCGCATCGCGCGCCTCAACCTGCCTGCTGGTCCGGGTATCCGCGTCGACACCGGCGTCAGCGAGGGCGACACGATTCCCGCCGACTTCGACTCGATGATCGCCAAGATCATCGCCTACGGCCGCGACCGTGACGAAGCGCTGGGCAGGCTGCGCAGGGCGGTGGCGCAGACCCGGGTGGTCATCGAAGGCGGCGCGACGAACAAGAGCTTCGTGCTCGACCTGCTCAACCAGCCCGAGGTGATCGACGCCAGCGCCGACACCGGCTGGATCGACCGCGTCCGCGGCGAGGGCCGCCTCGTCTCGCATCGCCACTCGGCCGTCGCGCTGGCGGCCGCCGCCATCGAGGCCTACGAGGAGGAAGAGCGGGTTCAGCGGCACCGGTTGCTGTCCACCGCGTCCGGTGGACGTCCCCAGGTACAGCACGAGAGCGGTAGGCCGCTCGACCTGAAACTGCGCGGCGCGACGTACCGCGTGCGCGTCGCGCGCATCGGTGCCCATCGGTTCCGCATCGGCATCGAGGCCTGCGGTGAAATCCGCACGGCCGACGTCGACCTCGAGCGCTTCGATCGGCACACCGGGCAGATCGTGGTGAACGGCGCCCGCTACCGCTTGACCATCGGCACACACGGGCCGATCCACCTGATCGACGTCGACGGTGTGACGCATCGGATCAGCCGCGACGAAGGCGGTGTCGTGCGCTCCCCCGCACCCGCCCTGGTCGTCGCCACACCGCTGGAGGTCGGCGCCGAGGTCGAGGCGGGTGCGCCGGTGCTCGTGCTGGAGAGCATGAAGATGGAAACGGTGCTGCGCGCGCCGTTCCGCGCTCGCTTGAAGGAGTGCGGCGTCTCCGTCGGCACCCAGGTGGAGACCGGTGCGCCGTTGCTGCGGCTGGAGCCGATCGCCGAGGACGACGAGGCCGAGGCCCCCGCGGCGACCGAGTCCGTGGAACTGGACCTGCCCGGCGAGCCCGGGCAGGTGGAGCCGCACGAGCGCACCACCCGCGGTCAGCAGGACCTGCGCAGTCTGCTGCTCGGCTTCGACGTCGACCCGCACGACGACCGCCGGGTGCTCGACGAATACCTCACCGCGCGCCGGGCTGCCATCGCGGACAACCGCAGGCCGCTGGCCGAGGAACTCGAGCTGGTGCAGGTCTTCGCCGACCTCGCCGAACTGACCCACAACCGGTCGTGGGACGAGGACGGCGGCCAGGGCCATGTCCACAGTGCCCGCGAATACTTCCACACCTATCTGCAGAGTCTCGACGTCGAGCGGGCCGGGTTGCCCGAGTCCTACCAGGCCAAGCTCGCCCTGGCGCTCGGGCGCTACGGGATCACCGATCTGGAGCGCACCCCCGACCTCGAAGCCGCGGTCTTCCGGATCTTCCTCGCCCAGCAACGCCCGTCCGACACCGCCGCGGTCATCACCACACTGCTGCGCGAGTGGCTGCGGGAGCCGGTTCCGGACCGGGCGCTGCGCGAGCCCGTCGGTCTCGTGCTGGAGCGGCTCGTGGCCACGACCCAGGTGCGCTTCCCCGTGATCGCCGATCTCACCCGCGGCCTGGTGTTCGCCTGGTACGGCCAGCCCCTGCTGCGGCGTAATCGCGCCCGGGTGTACACCAACGTCCGCAGGCACCTGCGCCACCTGGACGCCCACCCGAACTCCCCCGATCGCGCCGAGCGCATCTCCGACATGGTGCGCAGCACCGAACCGCTGGTGCGACTGCTCGGCCAGCGACTGGAGCGCGGCTACCCCGACCACACCGTCATGCTGGAGGTGCTGACCCGCCGGTACTACGGCAACAAGGGACTCACCGGCGTGCACACCCACGAGGTGGGCGGCTGCACATTCGTGATCGCCGAGCGAGCGGGCTCGAGCCTGGTGTCCACCGCGGTGAGCTTCGACGCCCTCGACACCGCGCTGCGCGGGCTCACCGAACTGGCCGCGGGCGCCACGTCCATCGACGCCGACATCTACCTCAGCTGGGAGAAGCAGCCCGGCGACTTCGACGCGATGGCGGCGGCGCTGCACGAGGTCATCGGCACCCACCAGTGGCCGAGCCAGGTGCACCGCATCACCGCCACGGTCGCGGGCAGCGGTGGCGCGGTGATGCACCACCACTTCACCTTCCGCCCGTCGGCCACCGGCATGGCCGAGGAGCGGCTGATCCGCGGCCTGCATCCCTACATCGCGCAGCGGATGCAGCTGGAGCGGCTGCGCAAGTTCGACCTCACCAGGCTGCCGTCCTCGGACGACGACGAGATCTACCTGTTCCGGTGCGTCGCGAAGGAGAACCCGGCCGACGATCGGCTCATCGCGTTCGCGCAGGTGCGCGACCTGGCGGCGCTGCGCGAGCACGACGGCAGGCTGCTCGCGCTGCCCACGGCCGAGAGCACCATCGCCACCTGCGTCGACTCGATCCGCCGGGCACAGTCGCAGCGGCCGTCGGCGAAACGCTTCAACACCAACCGCATCGTGATGTACATCTGGCCGCCGATCGACGTCACCCGGGCCGAACTCCAGACCATCGGCGGACACGTGCTGCCCACCGCCGCGGGCGCCGGGCTGGAGGAGATCCTGCTCATCGCGCGGCAGCGGGACCCGGGCACCGGCGAGCTGACCAAGATCGCCGTCCGCATCTCCTTCGGCGCCACCGGCAGCACCGAGGTGACCGTCGGCGAGCCCACCGACGAGCCGGTCGAGCCGCTGGACGAGTATCGGCAGAAGGTGCTGCGGGCGAGCAGCCGCAACACCGTGTACCCCTACGAACTGACCGGTCTCCTCGGTGATTTCGCCGAGTACGACCTCGACGAGAACCACACGCTGGTACCGGTCGACCGGCCCAAGGGACGCAACACCGCGGCCCTCGTCGCAGGTGTGGTCACCACGCCGACCGAGCGGCATCCGCAGGGCGTCACGCGGGTGGCGCTGCTCGGTGATCCGACGAAGTCGCTGGGCGCGCTGTCGGAGCCGGAGTGCCGCCGCGTCATCGCCGCGCTGGACCTCGCCGAACGGATGCAGGTGCCGTTGGAGTGGTACGCGCTGTCCTCCGGCGCGCGGATCTCGATGCGGTCCGGCACCGAGAACATGGACTGGGTGGCTGCGGCGCTCAAGCGCATCGTCGAGTTCACCCAGGACGACGGCGAGATCAACATCGTGGTGGCGGGCATCAACGTCGGCGCGCAGCCGTACTGGAACGCCGAGGCGACGATGCTCATGCACACCAAGGGCATCCTCGTGATGACGCCGGACTCCGCGATGGTGCTCACCGGCAAGCAGGCGCTCGACTTCTCCGGCGGTGTGTCGGCCGAGGACAACTTCGGCATCGGCGGCTACGACCGGGTGATGGGCCCCAACGGGCAGGCGCAGTACTGGGCGCCGAACCTGACCGCCGCGCGGGACGTGCTGATGTCGCACTACGACCACACCTACGTCGCGCCCGGCGAGCAGGCGCCGCGGCGAGCGCAGACCAGTGACCCCATCGATCGCGATGTCTCCGACTTCCCGCACGTCGCGGCGGACAGCGACTTCACGACCGTCGGCGAGATCTTCTCCGCCGCGAAGAACCGGGACCGCAAGAAGCCGTTCGATATCCGGACCGTGATGCGGGCCCTGTCCGACCAGGACCACCCGGTGCTGGAGCGGTGGGCGGGCATGGCCGACGCCGAGACCGCGGTGGTGCAGGACGCGCATGTCGGTGGCATCCCGGTGTGCCTGCTGGGCATCGAGTCGCGGGGTGTGCCGCGACGCGGCTTCCCGTCCACCGACGGCCCGGACACCTACACCGCGGGCACGCTGTTCCCACGGTCGTCGAAGAAGGCCGCGCGGGCGATCAACGCGGCCAGTGGTAATCGACCGCTGGTCGTCCTGGCGAACCTGTCCGGCTTCGACGGCTCGCCCGAATCGATGCGGAAGCTGCAGCTCGAGTACGGTGCCGAGATCGGGCGCGCGATCGTGAACTTCCGCGGCCCGATCGTGTTCTGCGTGATCTCCCGGTATCACGGCGGCGCGTTCGTGGTGTTCTCGAAGGCGCTGAACCCGAACATGACCGTGCTCGCCCTGGAGGGCTCCTTCGCCTCGGTGCTCGGTGGCGCTCCGGCCGCCGCGGTGGTGTTCGCCGGTGAGGTCGACACCCGCACCGCGGCCGATCCGCGGGTGCGGGACCTGGAAGCGCGCGCCGCGAACGCATCCGGCACCGAGCGCGCGTCTTTGACTGCGGAACTCGACGAGCTCCGGTCGTCGGTCCGGACCGAGAAGCTCGCCGATGTGGCCGCGGAATTCGACCGCGTGCACGATATCCGGCGCGCTGTCGAGGTCGGTTCGGTCGACGCCGTCATCCGCGCCTCCGAACTGCGCCCGCGCATCATCGAGGCCATCGAGGCGCGCCTGGCCGGGTGATCCGATCGCCGTGGCCGTACGTCCGGCGAGTCCCCACCTCGATCGGTGGCGACTTGCCGGACGTACGGCCATTTCGGTCAGGAAGACCCTTATCAGCGGGCACCTATCCGATTTCGACTACCCGAGCCCATGCGGGCGGCGCGTCCGGAACGTAATCGGGATCCTGTTCGCGCCACGAAGTGTCGTTCTGCCGCCGGAACAGGCCCACCACTGTCCGGCAGGGTGGTCGTCTGGCCGGCCAGGGTGTCTGGCCGTCGGTCAGGATCACGAGGGCGTCGGGGCGGGGTTGGGTTCGCAGTGCTTTGGCGATGCCGGTGCGCAGGTCCGTTCCTCCGCCGCCCAGAAGCGGTATTCGCTCGGCACGACACAGCGGGTGCACGATCCTGGCCGCCGCGTCACACGGCAGCACGGTGACCAGGTCGCGGCGGCCGCCCACGGCACGGGAGATAGCCGCCACTTCGAGCAGCGCGCTGCCCAGTTCGGTGTCACTGACCGACCCGGATGTGTCGATGAGCACCGAGACCCGAGGTGGCGTGCGCCGCAGACTCGGCAGCACCACGCCGGGCACCCCGGCCGCGCGTCGCGCCGGTCGGCCGTAGGTGTAGTCCTCGCCCGCACCGGCGCCGCAGACCGCCGAGCGGACGGCCGCTCCCAGCAGATCGCGCCATGGCTGTGGCGGGTGGAACGCCTCTGCCGCCCAGCGCTGCCATGCTTTGGACGCGTTCCCCGGACGGCCGATGATGCCCTGTGCCACCTGGAACCGGACGGCGTCTCGTTCCTGTTCACTCAGGCCGTCCGCACCGTCCGGTCCCAGCTCCCACTCGCGTTCCAATCCGTCGGCGCCGCTACCGCAGTCGAGCCACGCTAGGCCCTGCGTATCCGGCCCGAGCCGGAACCTGCGCAGGTAGTCCTCCATGAGCTCCCCCTCGGGCAACCCCAACGACGCGGGCGTGACAGCGTCGCCGGGCCGGGCCAGCCCGTCGCCGAACGCGTCGTCGTTGATTTCGCAGTCCGCGGCGATGTTCATCCGCAATCGTTCTGCCGGGCCGGTCAGCTCGTGTTGCCGGGCGAATCGGTCACTGCGACCGTGATGGTCGCGCAGGAGATGCGACACCTCGTGCACCCACACCGCGGCCAAATCCTCCACCGAAGTCAGATCCACGAAAGCCGGCGAAACGTAGCACCGCCAGTGCCGGTCGACGCCCATCGTCGGTACTCGTCGCGACTCGACGACGCACAGGGCGAACAGAGCGGTCGCCAGATAGGGCCGAACCCTGGCGGCGTGCAGTCGGGCGGCGAAGAGCTTGTCGCGGTCCAGTGTCCCAGGCGCGGTCGCGATCATCGGCCTGCCCTCGCGGCGACGCCGCCGGCTGCCCGATCCGCTTCCCGGGACACCGACACCACTCCGGCGAGTTGCTCGATCGCCGCGGGCACCTCCCAGTCGTCTCGGCGCAGCGTTGCGAGAGTGGTTGCGGGAACGACGATCAGATCCGGGGCCCCGGTTGCCGAAGCCTTCACCAACAGCGCCCATGCCGCATCCCAGCGGGATTTCTCCGGGCGTTTACGGACCGCCGCCACAACCCCGTCGAGAACGGCCTGGCGCAGATCCCCTCGCCCGGGCAATGCGGCGCCCGCCGGATCGGCGAGCAGCGCCTCCGGGTCAGGGAGGTCCATCCGGTCCAGGCCGGCCAGCAGTTCGAAGCCCGGCCCATCCCCCACCGTGCCCCGGACCAGCAGGGAAAGCACCTCCCGGGACGAACCGGCCGCGGTGGCGAAAGCGATCAGCCACAGCGTCATCTCCCAGCTTCGAGGCGACGGCCAGGGACCACCCCGCCGGGTGTCCGTGCTGGGAATCTGATGCACGAGCGCGGGACGAGCCGCGAGGAGCGTACACACCGCGCGGCGGGCGAAAGCCACTGCCTCACCAAACTTCTCCGGAGCCAGCCGCGGCAGTGTCGCGTGCGGCCAGGTCCCGCCGAGGCCCCGAACGACGACGTCGTGATCATGGATCCATTGCAGATGCACGAACCTGTTGGCCAGCGGCGGGCTCAGCTCCCAACCGTCGGCCGCCGAGGATCGCGGGTTGGCCGCGGCCACGATCCGGACACCCGGTGGCAGTTGGACGGCGCCGATCCGCCTCTCCAGGACCAGCCGGAGCAGGGCGGCTTGCACAGCGGGCGGCGCGGTGGACAGCTCGTCGAGGAACAGAAGCCCGCGGCCGGCGCGGACGAGTCGTACGGCCCAGTCCGGCGGAGCCATCGGGACTCCCTGTTCGGCGGGATCGTCTCCGATGACGGGCAGGCCCGAGAAGTCCGACGGCTCATGCACACTCGCGATGACCGTGGTCAGCGGAAGGTCCAGGTCGGTGGCGAGCTGGGTCAGGGCCGCGGTCTTCCCGATCCCCGGTTCACCCCACAGGAGAACCGGCAGGTCGGCGGCCACGGCCAGCGCCAGGGCCTCCAGTTGGGTGTCGGAGCGTGGTTCGGTGGTTACCTCGCGCAACAGAGTCAGCAACTCGTCGGCGACGTCGAGTTGGGAGGGATGGGCTGGATCGGTGGACGTGCGGACAGCAGCGAGCATGTGTGATCACCTCGAAAGGTCGGCGGAGTCGAGTGGATGTGGGCGAAGGTCGCCGGATCAGTGCGAGGTCGCGTTGCGCGGATGCGCGCGCCGGTCACGAGGACGGCGAACCGGGGGAACGCGGCCGATTCCGGGTTCGGACAGGCCTGCTTTGAACAGCCCGTGGGTGATTCGCCGTTGTGCGGCCGCTTCGAGTGCGTCGCGCAGGGCACCGTCGCGCAGTGATACATCGGGGCCGAGCAGTCCCACGACGACGCCCAGCGCGCCGGCGGTGTCACCATGGTCCAAACGGTCACGAACGCCGACAAGACAGTCCGGATGACGGTGCGCTTCGTCGATAGCCCGCAGGCAAGGAAGCGGGGTACCGGTCAACGCCGCCAGTAATTCCTCCCGCCGGATCTCGGAAGGGTCGTGGTCCAGGGCGGCCAGGACCCCGTCGACCAGCCCGATCCGATGCTGTTCTCCCCTGCACTGCACGAGGCGCGGTTCCCCCGGCCGGCTCGGGATGCGGGGCGCATCGGTCGGAGAGTAGTCGGGTACCAGTGCCGAGGCGACCAGCGGATGCAGCCGATCGGCCGCTATCGCGCCGGTGCGGATCAGTTCCAGATCAGGTAGTACCCAAGTCGCCGCGTCGGGCAGCACCGGCAGCGCCGAGACGCCGCCGACCGGGTACCCCGACGCGATCCGCACCATGGGCGGCCCCGCACCACCGCGGGGACCCGCGTCCAACTCCAGGACCAGCCGTTGCCGACCCCCGAACCGCACGACGAAAGTACCGCTACGCCGTCCCTCGGCGCGGCGCAGGATCTCCGCCTCGTCCGACCATCGGTCGACGGCGCAGCGGCGGACCTGCGGTACCGTCGCCAGCAGCTCGGGATCCAGCGACGGGCGATTACCTGCGGGGCGCTCTGCCCCGGACCGTATCCCCAGCTCATCGGCCCTGCGCGAGTCCCACAGGTGGCGATGGAGATCCAAGCGGAAACGACGATCGGGACGAGGATGCGGATGGAGGCTGGTACCGGCTCCGGCGGCTCCGTCCCACAGCGCGAGGCTGATCCGCTGACCGGCATCCGCCCAAGCCGGCGCGGTCCGAACGACAAGGTGCACGGCACGCGCGCGACCGCGCCGGTCAGGCGCGGCGTCGTACCGCGCCAAAGCGATTGTCAGACCTGGTCGCAACAACCCGTCCGGAGCAACCCTCGGTAGGTGCCAGCGCAGCAGGTCAGGAGCCAGATAGCGGAGATCGGCACGGATTCGAGCGGCGAGTTCGTGCCCGTGGCTGCGTGCCACCGATCGCAAAGTGAAATCGACATCGAAGCCTGCCGCTGCACTCGCGCCGGCCCAGTCCCCCACGCGCCGGCGGGCGGTAGAAGTTTCGATCATGGAGGGCGGCACGGCGAATTCGCGCACGCGCAGCCAGAAGGAAAAGCGGGAATCGTCCCCATTCGTGCGTTCAGTGAGCATCAGCACTCACCTTGCACGAATGGAACCCCCAATCTTTCAACAGAATGAGTTGTCATCGCGTCGATCGTAGCGCCCGTTGCCGCCGCCTGCCAGTCGAGTGAGCCCGGCCGGCCGGTATTCTCATTGCTACCCGGCAATCGTTTTCGCGGGAGCCGGCTAATCTCGATCGTCGATCGTGACGGGCCATCTACGCAGGCCTGCAACGCACTCGGGAGCAGGTAGCCGATCACGATGCACGGGTTATGGGGAGCCGACCCCGCGGTATGGGTGGTGCTCGAGCGTGGCACCAACCGAATCGCGGATACCGTCCAGCCCACTGGTTGCCCCGACCCGGCCTGCCGGATGACGACGGGGTGGTCCGACTTGTCTGCGGCGATCACCGCTGATGCCCGCATGGCCGCGTATCAGCAGTTGCTGGGGGCAGGCTCTCCGCGAACCCGAGCGTCGAGCCATTGCATTACCGCGGGCGCACCCAGTACCGCGGGGGACAAATGCTCGAGCGCGGGGCCCAGTTCGACCGAGGGCACCCGCAGCGTCTGCACCCGCACCCCTGCCGTGCACCAACGGCGGAGGGTGTTCTCGATGGCATCGACCGGAATCTGCTGGTCCTCCGGCGAATGCCATTCGAAGATCGGTGTTTCCGGCACGCCGGCGTACAATTCGAGGCTGTTCTCCTCCACCACCGAGCGGGCTTCGCGACTGTCGAAGATCGAGGTGTCTGTGATGTAGTCCCGGGCGCTGCCGTCCAGGCCCGAAATCAAGATTTCATTGCTGCAGCTGTTTGCCATGGCCTTGCCGACTTCGAGGCCACGCGGGTTGAGATGCGCGCTGATCGGCAGCCGATCCGGGTACTCTCGCTCCAGACCGATCGCCGCGGCCATGGCCAACCCGAACGAAGGGTGCGGGTTCAAGCCCAGCGCCTCGGCCATAGTCAGCAGATTCATCGGTGCGCCGCCGATGGCCGCGCCCGCGAGTTCCAGCTCCGGTGCGTACGTCGGCTGCAACGCGGCCGCCCATGCGGTGGCAAGGCCGCCGCCCGAGTAGCCGGCCATCACCGTTGGGCTGGACGGCACGGCGAGTGCGGGCAGCCGCTTCACCGCCCGGATGCCGTCCAGTATGATCTGGCCACCCAAACGCGCGGCCCCGAGAGCGAATTGCGGTCCGAGGTGATCCGGCAGCGCGACGCTCCAGCCCTGCGCCAGCGCCACGTTCAAGATCGGCGTGGTCACCGTCAGGTTCAGATCGTCGCCGTACAGTTTGTGCGAAAGGGCGCAGTCGGTGCCGAGCGCATTGATGAAGTGCTGATAAGACAGCAGTGGCCCACCCGGCCGGCGGCCGAACGGCGTGAGAACCGTGGTCGTCGCCGCGATCGGTGCTCCACGGGAATTGGTGGACCGGAATTTGACCAGCGTGACGCTGGAGCCGGGGAAGATCGCCAGCGGCGGCAGCGCCCGTTCACCGAGCACATCACCTGGCAGATATGCCGCCAGATCCGCCGGGGCGGCATAGAACGGGTCGGGATCGGGCCGCGGATACAGTGGCTCCGCGGTCGCCATCGTCGCCGGGATCAGCCCCAGGGCCACGGCGCAGACGGCACCGAGGGCCCGTGCTACACCGCTGAACCTGCCGCCGGGGAAACAAAACAACCGCCCGATCACGATCTCGACCTCCACGGGTAGTTCGCGGGCATTCGTCGACCAGCCAGCCTGCATTCAAATCCAACCCCATGCGCAAACATCCAGCGACACGCCGGAAAAATGTCGGGCTCCCGCTCCGAACACGCTGGAATGCCGACCGTGGTCAGCACGGCGTCTCGGGCTCCGTGTGAGAATCAGCGTGAGAAGCGGCCGGACTCTCTCGGAATCCCACCGGTCGAACCTGCGGTGTCGCCGACGCCGCGGCCGAGCGACACAGGTAGTCCGATGCCCGAAACACAATCCGAGTTCACACGCAGGGAATCCTGGGAGCGGACGACCGGCATTCCCATGATGGTGCTGGCCGTCGTATTCCTCGGCGTCTATGCCTGGCAGGTGCTCGATATCGAGGCCTCACCTCGTCTGGACGCCTGGCTCACCCGGGTCGACGTGATGATCTGGGCGGCGTTCGCGCTGGACTTCGCGGTGCGGTTGTGGCTGTCCGGGAGCCGCTTGCGGTTCCTGCGTACCCACCCGGTCGACTTGTTGATCGTGGTGCTGCCGCCGCTTCGCCCGCTGCGGCTGCTGCGCGCAGCCATGCTCGTGATCGGCACGTTGAACCGGAACACGACGACCAGAGCCAGGCTCGCGGTGTTCGTCGGCGCCAGTTCGATACTGCTCCTGCTGCTGTGCAGATCACCACCAGTTGCCCGACCCTCTCCGCGGGAAGCATCACGCGACGACCCAGTGATACTTCCCGCGGCCGGTCGTTTATCCCCCGGCAGCAGAGTCGGCGACATCCATCGCGGCAGTCACCGCGCGGCGGTCGCAGTCGGCACGCGAGTGTCGTCGGTGTGCTCCAGTCGAGCGCTGATCTGCGGGTAGGTCGGATACTCGATGCCCGAGATGTACTGCACCGTCCGCACGACCTGGCACGAGTAGCCGAATTCGTTGTCGTACCAGACATACAGGATCGCGGTGTCGTCCTCGACGATCGTGGCATTGGCATCGATGATCGACGCTGCGCGCGATCCGATGAAGTCGCTGGAGACGACATCCGTGGCGGCGGTGTAATCGAGGTTGCGGCTCAACGGCCCGGCAAGCGAAACCTGACGCAGGTACTCGAGCACATCGCTTTTCGTCGTCTTGCGCTCCAGCTGCAAGTTCAGGATCGCGACCGATACGTCGGGGGTGGGGACACGAATCGAGTTGCCGGTGATCTTGGCCTTGAAGTCCGGCATCGCCTTCGCGACCGCGGACGCGGCACCGGTTTCGGTGAGCACGAGATTGAAGGGTGCGGACCGGCCGCGACGGTCCGCCTTGTGGTAATTGTCCAGGAGGTTCTGGTCGTTGGTGAACGAGTGAACCGTCTCCACGTGCCCGCGGATGATGCCGTACTCGTCATCCATGGCCTTGAGCGGCGGAACAATCGCGTTGGTCGTGCACGAGGCGCACGAGAAGATCCGCTGCGACAGGTCCAGGCTGCGGTGGTTCACGCCGTGCACGATATTCGGAACGTCGCCTTTGCCGGGTGCGGTGAGAACGACTTTCGCGATGCCGGGGCGCAGATGCTGCGACAGCCCGTCACGATCACGCCACCTGCCGGTGTTGTCGATCAGGATCGCGTCGTTTATCCCGTATGTGGTGTAGTCGATCGTCGTCGGATCATCGCTGTAGATGAACTTGATCACGTTCCCGTTCGCGGTGATCGTGTCATTGCCGGTATCGACCTTGATCGTGCCGTTGAAGTGGCCGTGAACCGAATCCCTGCGAAGCAGCGACGCGCGCTTGGCCAGATCGTCGTCGCCCCCCTTGCGAACCACCACGGCACGCAGGTTCAGACCGTTGCCCGAGCCGGCCTTCTCGATGAGCAGGCGCGTGACCAGACGACCGATGCGGCCGAAGCCGTAGAGGACGACGTCCCTCGGGCCCGGCGACTGAGCCTTGTTGCCGTTGGTCACCTCGGCCAGCACCGCCGCGGTGAACTCGCGGATCGACAGTCCGCGATCGTCGGTGCGATAGGTCATGACCAGCTGACCGATATCGATCTTGCAGGGGCCCAGATCCAGCTCGCTGAGTACTTGCAGGAAGGGAAGGGTCTGGTCCACCGACAACTCTTCGCCTTCGATCTGCCTCGCGAAGCGGTGCGTCCGCAGGATGCTGATCACCGACTTGTTCACCAGTGACCGGCTGTGCAGCAGGATCGTCACCCCTTTGCGCCGATACAACGTGCCGATGATGGGAATCATCGCCTCGGCGGCGGCTTCCTGGGCGTTCCAGCGGTCAAGTTGTTCGGTAGTCAACGCAGTCCTCGGATTCCTCGATATTCTCGCCGTATCGATGCTAGTGAGGGCCGCGATATCACTGCGATCGGATACCCACCGGTGAGATCGCCAGGTCGTGACGTCGGTGGAAGCAAGCGGTCAGGCGCAGACCGGCAGGCCGATGGAAGTGCTCGCGACCCATCGGCGCATACAGTGCGTATTCAGCAGGTGACGTCCACTTCGGCAGCCCTCTCGAACGACACATGCACATGGTCGTAGTGATTGGCGGTCGGGCTCCCGCGGTCTTCCAGGTACGACCAACCGCTGCCGTCGTTGTACCGCTGCCGCCAGATCACGTACGTCACACCGAAACGCTGCTTGTTGGCCAGCACGAAGTCGGCAATCGCGTCGCCGCGCGCGGAATCGGATGTCATGAGATCGAGGGCCAGGCCGGCACCGTGGTCGCCGTCGACGCGGCCGACGGCGCCACCGACGTCGGTGAGGCCGAACGTCTTCTTGAGCATGTTGCCCACCCTTGCCACGTGCGGCCTCGTACCGGCGAGTTCCGTCGAGCACGGGACGGAGGGAGGCGGGTGCTGTTCGGCGTTCTTCTCCGACGGTGGTGGTGGCTCGACTGCCGCCGCGGCCCCCTGCACCGACTGAGTCATCGGCGGAACGATGGTCGGGACAGGGCCGGTTTCGACGGTGGTCGACGGCGACGAATCGACCGCCGCCACGTGTTGAGTGGCCGGGCCCGGGCGTATCGCCGCCCACAGCACGACGGCGAGGACGGCCGCGACGCCGCACACAGCCAGAGCGGTGAACTTCCGGGCTGCGGTTCGTTTGCGGTGTTGGCCAGGCATTATGTCGGTTACCGGTTACTGTCGAGAACAGGTCACCGATACATTACGAAATGGTCGCGAAAATGTCACGCCCGTTGGTGCCGGTACAGCACCATGCCTCGGCGAACTTTTAGCGGCTGAACCCCGCATCGGCCGCGGCGGTGGTGAGCGCCTCCAGACCGAACGCCTCGACCGGGCCCAGCGCACCGACGCCGAGCAGGCCGCCGTTCAGTGCGGTCTGTGCACCCCAGGCGAGGATCGCGCTGGTGAAGTCGTAGGGATCCACCCCGGCCAAGGTCACCGACGCCAGGACGCGGCCGGTGTCGTCCAATGCCTCGGCGACCGCCCAGGAGCGCGTGCGGACCCGCGCTTCGCGCCCAGGGCCGCCGGTCGAGCCCTTCACGACGCGTTCCAGCGCGCCTTCGGCCAGCCGTTTCACCGGCTCCACCCGTGCGACCGCGCTGGTGAGCAAGGAGCCGGCCCGCAGGGCACGAGCGGCCGCGGGCGGCAGGCCGAGGTAGACGTCGGCCTCGCGTAGCCGCTGGTAGGCACGGCTCAGCGCGAGATGTTCCGATCCGGGAATCGATACTCCGGTACGCGGGCGGCCGGCGACGTCGAAGGTGCGGATCCGTGAGCCGGTGCGCTCGGGCACGATCCGGCCGCCGCGGAGGGCGAAACCGTGTTCGAACAGCATCCCGGCCATGGATGCTCGGGTGCCACCGCTGGCGCCGGGGCTGGCGATGAAGTAGCCGATGTCCGCGCGGACGGCGTCGGGCGCTTCGCGTAAGGCGAGACCGGCGGCCAGGTTGCCGGGCACGAAGTCGAACCCGAACGCGGTCAGCAGGCCCACTCCCGCCTTGCGGGCCTCGTCGTCGCGGTCGAACACCGTGCTGATGAATGGGCCTTCGCCGGTGGAGTCGAGGTAGTGCGCGCCCGCCGCCACGGCCGCGGCCAGTGCGGGTCCGCCGTATCGCAGAAACGGCCCGACTGTCGTCACCAGCACGTCGCCCCGATCAAGCAGGGCCCGTATCGAGTCCGGCTCGGTCACGTCGGCGACCGCGGTATCGGCCCCACCGAGGTCGGCGGCCAGTTTCTCGAGCGCGGCGGCATTGCGGGCAGCCAGCACGGGTGCGGCCCCGCGGGCGATCAAAGCTTCCGCGGTCAGGCGGCCGGTGTACCCGGTGGCGCCGAACAACACGATTTTCGGCATTGGCAGTCACCTACGTTTCTATTCGTGGATGGACAGGGTGAAGTCGCAGTCACCCCGCACCAGGTGCGGTGTCCCGGCTACAAGATCTTGACGGGTACAGCGGATCCTCGTCCGGACACGGTGTCCGGCATGTTCGGCACAGCCCTTACCGCCGAGCGCTGTTGTGCCCGTAGGTCGCCCTGCCCGATAGTTCTTCCATGGCGGAGAGGCTGGCTCTGGTTGTCGCGTCGGAGTGCGCGGCATTCCCGCGACTCGGGTTCACCGGTGAGCTGGCCGCGGCGCTATACGCGGCTTTCACCACTGCCGGCCATTGGCTACCGATCGGAGACGGACCCCTGGTCGACCCCACGGTCATCGAACTCAAGCGGCGCGTCAAAGCCGCGTTCCAGCAAGCCGACGAGCTGGGAGCGACGCTGTTGATCGCCTTCATCGGTCACGGGTTCACCGCCAACGACGAGGATTTCTATCTACTCGCCGCCGACTCGGAAATGCCTATGGACTCCGATTCGGGCTTCAACCTGGTCAATGCCGTAGCCGAGCAATTGGGCAACACGCGGGCACTGGACGGGCTCATCGTCCTCGTCGATGCGTGTGAAGCCGGTACCGGCGCGATCGGTGCGGGGAACCGCTGGGTGCGGATGCTGGAGAAGACCGCGGGACGAATGGAACTGCTGGTCGCATCGGACGACGGCAACGCATACGACGGATGTTTCAGTCGAACACTGCTGCGCACCTTCGATACCGGCCTACCCGGCAGCGGAACGAATCTGCTGTGCGCCGACCTCACACCGGAGCTGAGCAGCTCGTGCCAACGGCAGACCGCACGCCATTTGTCCTTCAACGGCACTCAGGTGCGCCGCGGGGACCAGGGCCTGTGGCTGGTGCCCAACCGGTCCCGTTCCAGAGACGCGGTGACCGGCAGACCCGCGGCGGGTTTGGTGGATCATCTGGTGCGCAGCGTCTCTTTGACCTCGCATGTGCAGGAGACCCTCGCCGACATCGTCGAAGCAGGCGGGGATCGATTGCAGGCGCTGATCGGACCGGCCGGGGCCGGGAAATCGACACTGATGTCGCTGCTCATCCGGCCGGGCCTGGTGGAGACGTTGGATTCGTTGACCGCCGAATTCATCACCGCGGCCGTCTTCCTGGACGTCACGAGCACCATCGAGTCGGTGCTTCTGGAACTGTGCGACCAACTCGGCGCACGGTTCGGCGCCGAATTCGACGCGGTCCGCCGCGCGGTGCGGGCGGAGCTGACCGACCTGGAGCGGTTCAGCGCCTTCGAAATCGAGATCGTGCGGCCACTGCATCGGATGCGGAAGGCGGGCCGACGCATCCGCATCCTCATCGACGGCCTCGACCAGCCGGAAGAGGGATGCCGCAGCAGCGTCCTCGCCGCCGTCGCCACGTTGACCACCGACGAACGGCTGCGCCACGTGCGGGTGATCGTCGGCATCCGGTCGGGTACCGACGTCGTGGATCATCCGGATATCGCGCATGCCCGCCGTGTCCACTTGCAACCACCCACCGTCCGAGAAGTTCTGGCGGAGGTGGTCCTCACCGAAGGCGCCATCCCCTACCAGCTCGACCGAACGCTGCACGAATTGCCCGACGAAGTACGCGGCGGATGGTTGATCCCGCGATTGATCACCGAGATCGATCGGCGCGATGCGAACATCGACGGCGCGGACCTGAGTTCTTTGGTGGCGACGAGGTTCCACGCGACCCGTCGGCGTCGGGTGCACGAAGGGATCGCGCTGCCGGTCGGCGCGCTGCTCGCAGCGGTCGGCGTCGGTCCGACCGCGCCCCTGCCGCTGGTCCGCGAAGCCCTCCAGCAGCTCGGGTGGCCGGTGCCGTTGCCGCGACTGCGCGACGTGGTGGTCGACCTCGGCGTGCTCGTCGCACGCGGCCATCCGGGTCTGGATAACGAAAGGGTCGGACTGTCACACGCGGCGTTCACCGGCCCGCTGCGACAGATCGTCTGCGCGCATTGGCCCACCGCACTGTTCGACGCGCACAGCGCACTCGCCGCCGCGTTCGACGTGGTAACCGGCTCGGATATCGATGCCTACGCGCACACCGCGGCGCCCCGACACTATCTGGCCAGCGAAAACTCCGCTCGCGCCGTAGCTTTCCTGGACGCCGCGGACACCCACCGGCGTCCGATCGACAATCGAGCGTCATGGGCCAACTGGCTGGTGGCCTTCCAAGAGACATTGCCGCCGGAACATCCGGACCTGTTGGCCGCCCGCGCCCGCTTGGCCCGATGGACCGGCGAGGCCGGTGAGCCGTTCGCGGCGCGCGCGATGTTCGCCGGGCTCGTCGAGGATTGCACCGCGATGTTCGGTCGCGACCATCCCCGAACTCTCCTGCCGCGCGTGCAACTCGCCAACTGGCACGTGCAGACGGGTGATCCCGAGGGGGCGGTGACAATGCTCACCGAGCTGCTGGACTTGGAGCGGGACGAACGGGAGAAGCTGCGGATCCGCGCCGATCTCGGCTTCAGTACCGGCCAAGCCGGTGACATCGTCGGTGCGCGTGATCAGTACACCGCCTTCCTACCGGAACTCGAAAGATTGCTCGGCCCGACTCATCCCGACGTACTGCGCTCCCGCGACCAGTACGCCCGATGGGTCGGCGAAGCCGGTGACCCGGAACGAGCGCGCCTGCAGTTGCTGGAACTCGTGCCGATCTGCGAAAGCGTGCTCGGACCAGAGCACACCGACACGATGTGGGCCAAGGACAATCTCGCCAGGTGGACCGCGGCCTGCGGCGACCCCGGTGGCGCCGCTCGTTTGTATCGCGAAGTGCTGGCCACGCGCGAGAAGGTTTCCGGCACAGAGCATCCGTTCACTCTCATGACCCGGCGAAACCTGGCCCAGTTCTACGCGGGGCACGGAAGCTACGCCGCCGCAGTGGAACTCGGTTCCGATCTACCGGAGATCTGGCGGCGGCTCTACGGCCCGAGTGACCGGGGAACCATCGACGTGACCAGGGATGTCGCAGAATGGACAGCCCGAATCGACCCGTGAGCAAGCGGCTCGGTGGGAGCAAGCCGACTTGACGGCTATTGACGATCACCGGACGGGTGCCGATAATTTTAGTCAGCTAGGCTGACTATTCCTGGGGAGCGCCATGATGACCGCAATGTATCGCCACGTCTTGATCCGGCTCGCCGTGTGCGTCGGCTTGGCCGCCGGAACCGCCGTCGCGTCGATGCCCGCCGCCCATGCCGATTCAGAGAAGGTCTTCACCTGGGACCACGACATCAGGGCCGGCGACTGCACGATGTTCCACGGCGCTCGCTGGATCTTGCACAACGACGGCATCGCGGAATTCCATGCTCTCGTCACCAGTGGTTCCGACAACGATGCCTGGCTCATGCACGCAGCCCTATTCGACGCGAACCACGTCTATCTCGGCAACATCATCAACGACAAGCCACCCGGCGGCGATATCGGCAAGTTCGTCATCAATCTGCCTTCCTCGGCTGTCCAATACCCCTGGGATATGGACAGAGAACATCACGACGAGAAAACCTATTCACCACAGGCATTTCAGGCCGTAGCCAGGATCGAGCTGCAGAACCACTGCTGAGCTACCCGCCACGGGACAGGGCGAACTCCCCTGGTGGTCCGAACTTCGGAGGTGTCGTGCAGCGCGATCTACTTCACCGTGATCGTGATCGTCCGCGCGTGCGTCTCGGCAGGTAGTGCGGTGGTGTCGACCATCAGCACCTCACCCGTGTCCTGCATGCCGTTGGCGAGGAGTTTCGCCTTCAGTCCGAACGGCGGCTGATCGCCGGTGGCGGCCTCGACGCCGAAGTCGCTGTCGGCGGCGATATAGAGGGTCTTGCCGCCGTCACGGGTGGCAACGCCCTCGATCTTGTCGTGGCCGAAGAACTTGCCGTCGGCGTTCAGGCCGTCCAGCAGGCCCCCGAGGTCCAGGCCGGCCTTCTTGGCGACGGGGATGACGCCCGCCTTCCGCAGCCTGGCGATGCCATCGGCGGTGGACCCGGCACCGACCAGGAGTTCCAGTGGCTTCCCGTCCACCAGCAGGCCCAGCCGCGGATCGTATTGCGCTCCCTCAACCTTCGCCTGCGGTCCGATATCGGTGGCACCGGTGATGTCGATGGTCCACAGCTTCTTCGCCTTGGGCGTTTTGTTTCCGTCGCGCTCGTCGACCAGGAAGGTGGTGGTGCTCAGCGCCGTGATCTCGGAGACCGCGAGCTTCTGCTTCGGCTCCTCCAGTGGATAGACGAATTCTCTCACCTCCCGGGTCTTCAGATCCACGGTGACGATCCGGGTCATGGGCACCTCGCGCGTCGACGCGACACCAGGCTCGTTCAATGCGCTCTGCATGATGCCGACCAGGGTGCCGCCGTCCGGCGTGACGGTGAGCCCCTCCATCCCCTGGTTGGGAGTGCGCAACGAAAGCTCTTCGGGCAGACCTCGGCCCGGCGCCAGCCGTTCCAGCTCGGTGCCTTCGGCGTCGAAATGCACAAGGAACGGCCCGTACTCGTCGGACACCCAGAAGCCGCCGTCGGGCATGGCGACCAGGCCCTCGGTGTCGAGGCCGTGATCAGTGGGCGGCAGGATGGCGCCGTTGAGGTCGCGCATGGTTTCGCCGGTGCCTGCGGATGTGTCGACCAGGCCGTTGAACGGCCGGCCCGCCGAGTTCTTCAAGGGGATGACGCTTTCCAGCACCGCCTTGGTGCCGACCAGCTTGAACTTGGCGATGCTGGGCGTGAATGCCGGTGCGGGAACGAGCTTCTCGTTCTTGCCCTTGCCGTCCACATTCGGCCCGCGGTCGGTGAGACCATAGAACTCGTCGGTCGATCCTGGGACCGGCGTGAACGCCGACCCATATCCGCTGCCCTGCAGGCTCACGCCACCGAACTCACCGAACGGCGGCATGTCGGGGGTGAACAACTTCACGGCGTCGGTGGTGGTCACGGTGATGCTGTCGGACCCGGTGTATCCGGCCGCCGGCGTGTACACCACCGCACCGTCGGTACGCCGGGTGATCGCGCCGTGCTGCGGATCGGCGATCCCGACCGCGGCGCTGCCGCCGGTTTCGGCCAGCAGATCGTCCAGCGAGATCACCAAGGGCTGATCTCTGGTGGCGGTGAAGTCCGCCTCCGCGTTCGATGACGAGCAAGCCGACAGAACGGCGGTCGCGCACACGGCGACCATGACGAGTGGGCTTCGGGTCCCGTGGTGCGTTCTCATCAGCGATACGTACCGTCCGGGCCCGATCATCAGTTGGCCTCGAGCTGAACATGAGCCGTCGATCCCCGCAATCATCCGATCATTCTGCCGTGACGCCGGCCTCGGGGAGAGTGGACGCCGCGCGCGGTGGTGCGCGCCGCGGCCGGCCAGGTAGTCCGGCGCTCCGCTACGCCGGCGAACCCCTCCGCACCGGGGACATCGGATCCGCCGGGCACATGATCGGCACCGAGGGCGTTGCTGACCAGGTGGAGTTGACGCCGCTGAGGATCGGTCAACGAAGGGACGAGCAGGGTCGGCATCCCGACCTCTACGGCTGCGCCATCGCGAGAAGGCCGGTCTCCGACCATGAGGGTTTCCTCGGGGCGAGTGCCGAGTTGCTCGCACGTCAGGCGGAATATGGCAGGGTCGGGCTTCTGGATCCCGTGCTCGTTCGACAGGACGAAAGTTTCGATCGAATCGGACAGCCCCGCCTCGGCGAAGAAGGGCCGGATGTCGAAGTGAATGTTGCTGAGCACGCCTATCTTGTAGCCCTCCTCGAACAGAGCAGTGAGAGTAGCCGCGGCGTCGGCAGCGAAATGGTTGTAAGTCGGGTCGGAATCCACTGCGAAAAGCGCGTCGGAGAGTTCGGTGTCGAGTCCGGCGTCCGCGAAGACCGCGTAGTAGGTCTCCCGGTGACGAGCGGCGCTCGTGTTTCCCTGCGGTGATTGCAGGCGGTTCGGTTGGCCGGCGGCTGTTCGAATCTCCTGGAGAAGGGCGATGGCGGCGTCGTCGTCGTGTCTACGACCGGCCCGTCGCAGTGCTTCCTGCGTCCAGCGTTGGGGGGAAAGTTCTGAGACGAGAGTGCCTCGCCAGTCGAAGACGACAGCGCGGAGGTCGTGCGAGTGCGAACCAGAAGATGGCATGGAGGTGAAGGCTATCGGCGAATGGCGCTGAAACCGGCATCCAGATCCGAGCCCGGCTGCCTTCCGCCACGCGGCGTGCCGGTCTCGAATCGGACGAATATGGCGTAGTGCATCGGCGGTCAGGTTCAGGACAGTTTCGGGAGTCAGAGCCGCTCGTGCGGGTATGCCCGCTGCATGACCGCAGTCGATGGGCGCCCCGAGACCGACATCCAACGCTCGATGAGCGGCTACCTCGCCACGATGGCGATGTTCGGCATCACCGTGAGCGTGGTCGCTCTGCTCGGCAGGCTGACCCACCGGCAACTGCCGCGGGCCATGAGCGTGCAGGAGCTGGTCGTCACCGCGGTCGCCGCACACAAGCTGTCGCGTACCGCGACCAAGGACACGATCACCGCACCCCTACGCGCCCCGTTCACCCGCCCCACCGGCGACGGAGGCCCCGGCGAGGTGATGGAGCAACCCAAGGCCGCCGACGGGTGGAAGCACAGCATCGGAGAGCTGCTCAGCTGCCCGTTCTGCTTCGACGTCTGGGTGATCACCGGCTTCACCATCGGTCACGTGTTCGCGCCCCGCGCCACCCGCATGGTCGCCGACGCCTTGGCCGCGTTGACCGGCGCGGACTTCCTCCACCTCGCCTACGCCAGCGCGCAACAGCTCGCCCAGCGATAGCACTGCGAGCGCTCCGGAGCCCGGGCGAACAGCGAGTAACGCGCCGAAACCCTCGACAAAGATGCCGAAGGGGGGTGGCAGCGACCGCCCGGGCGACCTCCACTGATAAGACGGTGCGATCGCGCCCAGAAAATTTTCGCAGATATAGTGAATCCTGTTGCACCGAAGCCCTGCGCCGGTGAACCGTTGCGCTGCGCATCCGACACCGACGGGTCCGACATGCTCTTCATCCGATACCAGGCGGAAACGCCCAACCGTCACGGCCGGTACCCCGGAGTCTTCGCATTGGTCAACGGCCTGGCTTGGGCGGGGCGCCTCACCGCACAGCAAGCGCAGTTCCGGCGCCGTGAAAATGACTGGTACCACGATAATCTCGTCGATCCCGGACGCCTCGATCCCTCGCCCTACGACCGAGGCCGCCATCCGAAAGCCGAAGCGTGGTTCAAGTCCTCGGCCACTCATTTGATCGCACGCGTGAACGGCTATCTCGCGATTCTGGACGCCCACGACATCGAATGGTCCCGCCTGAGCTCCGATGCTCCGGGCCGGATCATCTACGACGATCCCTACCAGGTCGTCGTGGAGCGCCGGCGGCACCCGGCAGGCCGAGAAGTCGGGTGAGCCCGTGCGGCCGGATTCGCCGGTCCGGCAGCAGCGCGATTATTCGACGCCGAGCGCCACCTCTGTCGCTTTGATGAGGACTTTGACGGCTGAGCCCTCGGTGAGTTCCAGGTCGTCGACCGCGTCTCGGGTGATCGAGGAGGTGATCTCGTCACCCCCGGTGAGCCGGACACGGACCACGGCCATTGCTTCGCCGCGGGTGATGGAGATGACGGTGCCGTCGAGTTGATTGCGGGTGGATAGCTGCATGTCGGTGATGGTACGCAGGCCAATCGCGGTTGGGCGGGCGATCTCGATGTGTCACCGTTGAATGCCCCCGGTGACCGGTTGCGCCGCCAGCTTCTCCACCACGGCAAGCAGGTCGTCCAGCAGGGCGCGTGTCCCCTCCATCAGCGCGACGGCCTCACGCGTCATGGTGTTCACTTCCGCGAGCCGCTGGTCCACCGCCGCGAGGGTGGTCCGAGACGCCACCATTGTGTGCGCTGCCGTGGTCAACGTGGTGCTGACGACGTCGAGGGTCGCCTCGGTCCTGGCGAACGTATCCTCCACCCGGCACAAGACCGATTCGACGTCGACGAGAGTTCGCTCCGCCCGGCCGACCATCTCGAACGGCCCCTTCGTCAGCAGTCCCATGGCGTCTTTCGTCCTTCCCATCTCAGCCCACTATCCGCTGCGCGGCACCGTGGACGCCCACGCACACCCGGCCGGTAACGCTGCACCGCCGACGGCTCGTAGTCGCGCCGATTCAATCGGCGAAACCACAGCTGGAATGCCACTGTTCGAGCACGGTCCACGGGACCATTCGTCGACGACCGGCCGGTCACGCACGGCATCGCGACTGTGTATGCCAATGCTTCTACCTATTCCGTAGTAAAGATGCAGCGATCGGCCCAACCGTCGCAGTCTCACAAATTATACTGACGTATAATAATTATGCTTCGGCAAACGCGGTACTGCGGCTCAAAATATGACTCAAGTCACACCCGTGGCACCCGCCGTCCGGCCACGCGTAAGCCGTAACCTGCACGCCCCGTAGACGAGTTGCGTACGGACTCGCCGATACGCCACAGGATTGCCCCGTCGAGCACCCGCCGAGTTCGATCGCACCGACGCAAGAGCCGAGCGCGGTGCGCGCCATGATCGAACGGTTATGCTGTAGCATAACCGCCTATCGAAGAAGAGTTCGAGTCGAGAAGGAGCGCGCGGTATGGGCAATGGCGCCTTCTCCGACCGGCTCGAGTACTTGTTCCGAACGATGCCGAACCCCGAAGGCAGACGCTATACCGCCGACGAGATAGCGCGGCGCGCCACCGACCTCGGCTACCCGATTTCCGCGGTATACGTCGCGCAGTTGCGTTCCGGGCTGAAGCAGAACCCCTCACTCAAACATGCCACCGGCCTGGCCGCGGCGTTCGACGTGGACATTCGATTCTTCACCGATGAGGAAGCCTGGCAGCGCGGCCGCCAAGAGATCGAATACCTGCGCCTGAGCACGGCACCCGGCCTCGAAGCCGTGGCCTTCCGCGCGATGGACCTGTCCCAGCAGTCGTTGGCCTCGTTGATCGACTACCTGAAGTTCCTCCGCGTACAAGAAGGGCTTCCCCCGGACCCGCCGGATCTGCCTGAACCCCCATCGTGATGCGCAACGATGCCCGGGGCGCCTGTTCGACAGCAGTTCCGCCGCGAGCATCCCGGTAATCGCGGTCGGTGTGCGCCGGAGCCGGCTACCCGTCCGCGCGGTTTGCGCTCGGGACCGAAGGGGTTCGGGCGTCGAAAAGCTCTGCGGCAGTGAGTTCGTAGGCCGCGTGGCGGGAACTGTCGCGCGCCACGGCCCGGATCGATTCGTGGTCCAGCCGGTAGGCCGCGGCCAACGCAGGCGCTTCGCGTTGCAGCAGTCGTAGGGCGTCACTGACCTCGATCAACATATCGGTCACGCGCGTTTCCGCGCGCCTGCTCACGTGGGAGCGGAATCGCACCTGCGGGTAGCGTTGCGTCAGCCAATGGTGCAGGGGTGCGAGTCGTTCGATGTAGGAGCGGGCCAGTCGAGCGCTTCGAAGTATCCCCAGCACGACCGGACCGGTTGTGCCGACCACCAGCAGAACAGTCACCGCGACTTGGAACGAGATGGTGAGGCGTTGCGCCCACAGCGGCGGCATGGCCGGCCACAGACCGACGACGGCGAGCACCCAGATCTCGTACCCGACGAGCAGGACGCACACGCCTGCCAGCACACTCAAAAGGATTCGCCGCCATTGTCGCTCGCGCACACTGGCGCGAGCCGCCGCACCCGCCAAGGTGGACATCGCGTGGATCACCACAATCGCCTGGACAGCCCAGTACAGTTGCATTCGCGGACTCCCGGAGAATTCCCGCGCGAAACCCAGTCCATCCGGCTGCTGCGGCGAAGTCATGAAGAGCGATACCAGAACTACTCCGACAGACCCGTATACCGCGCGTGCCACAAGTACCCGTTGTCGCGTCGGCGGATCGGCTGACAAATGGTTTCGCCAGTACAGGGTGGTCAGGACTATTGCGGTCACAGCACACAGGTTGCTCAACAAGTATGCGGTGTTGACGTGGATAGGCGCGAACACGCCCTGGAAGGCTGGAGCGAGCAAGAGGTAGCTGAGCGCGACCAACCCGAGGATGGCGATGGGCCTCCATTGTCCCCGAGCCCCTTGCGGTGCCAGCTGCCATGCCAACGCGCCGACAACCACACCGATGAACACCGAGATCGCCCCGGCGAACTGTGCCACTCCCCTACTCGATCCGAGTGCGCGGAAAGCCCAGCGCCGCAAGCAACCCCGCAGACTCACCGGTACCTGCGTCACTCCACAGGATCGTGCGCAGGGTTTGCCTGGCGAAGTCCTCGGCTTCGCGCTCGCTCCCGGTGTCGTAGGCCGATCGGTATCTGACGTGCGCGAAGCGCGCGATGGCTGCGGGACCGAGTACGGAACACAGCGCCTGGCCCGCGTCGACCCGATGCTCGACCGAGGCGTGGCCGTACAGTATGTGGCCTGCTTCGTGCAGCACGGTGTTGATGCGGGCGATCTCGGGCAGGTCGGCATCGAATTCGATGAGATCTCCCGTGCCGGTGCGCAGCCACCTGCCCGCCACCGATGGCGGCAGAGTGGAGCTGGCGGCGATGCTGACCGGGATACCACTGGCGGAGGCCAGGATTCGGCCGAACGCGGTCAGTGTGAACGGTTGCAGCTGGGCGGTGCGCCGTTGAACTTCGATGCGTGTTCGACGCTGCGCGCGACGGGTCGAGTTCGATTTCCAAGTACGGATCGTCGCCACCGCCCATCCCTCGCCACACCCGGTCTGCATGATTCTCCCGCAGCACGGGTGTGAGCGTGAGGTGTCCGCGCCCCTGAATTTCCAGGGCATCTCGCGAGGGGTGTGTCGGGCGAGCTCGAGTGCGTGGTGGGCGGGGCGCCCGCCGAGGGGATCCGTGCAATCCTCACCCAGCCGCCCGCGACATCGAACAGGACCTCGCCGCGGCGAAGCCGGTCACCCGCCTGAGCTGACCGGCCGGCCGGCCGCGACACTTACTCCCTCGACCTGCTACGACGGCGTCAGCCGATTCTCGGTTGACTCAGGGGCGGAACTCGAGTGGGGCGCCGGGAAGTGGCATGGAGGCGATCTCGGTGTAGCGGCGTGCAGCTCCCCGCAGGCAGGGCGGCCGAAGGCCGGAGCGGCGACCCGCCTGTCATGCCGACGTCCCGATAGGCGCCGTTCGAGCGGGGTGGAGATACCTCAGGCGAGGCGGTGCGGCGCGTGCGAAGTTCCTCAGCATCGACGCATACACCCGCAGCGTGGGCCGGTCCGTCCGATGCTCCGGCACTTCGAGCAGATCACGCGCTCGCGGGTGCTGCATCGCTCGTACGACAGCGCTCGGCAACCCCCGTGGTATCCACGCGTCCGGGCGCAACACCTGTGGCGCCAGTCGCAGCGCGGCTGGGCCGGCCTGCAGCGCTGTCGTGCAGGTCTGTTCGACATAGTCGCGAAACTCCGGCAGCGTGCGCGGCGTATGCCGCGCGGAAATTCCGTAGCGGTCATACCATTCGACGCACTCGCCGTAGAGGCGCTCGCTTTCCGGGGGCGTCAGTGGACGAATGAAGGTGTTGATCGCGAAGAACAGCGTGTCGACATAGGTCGCATGCTGAAAGAAGAAGACATCCGGCCGCAGAGCGTGGTAGCGGGCGCCGAGATCATCGATGCCGTGTACGTGGGCGTGCCCCGCATGGATCAGCGACCGCAGATCACGGTCGGAGTAGGCGATCTGCACCATCGCGTTGACTGTGCGCCGCTTGTGCAACCACAGGCGGTAGGTCACGTGCTCGGTGAGCGCCGCGGCGATCGCAGGGTGCAGGATCTGCAGAGCCACCGCCCGGGGAAGCGCCAACGCGAAACGCCGGTCGCCGAGATATTTTCGCAGCAGCGGTAATGGCGGATCCACGGCTTCCGAGCCATTCCTACGACGCGGAACGGTCTTCACACCAACGGCTTCCCGAGCGCGCGCCGCCTGCGCATATCGTGGAGGTAAGTCTCGAACGGATACAACCGCCAGCGATCGGGAAGCACTCGCAGTACCAGACCGATCGAGCGCATCGTCACCTCGAAGATCCGCTGGCGGCGAGGGCTCCAAGCCAGCCCTAGTTCGTCGCGGAAATGTTGCGGGAGAAAGCCCGTAGTGAAGAACCGGTTCACCCGGCGGAACGCCCATCGCTCGAGGGGTCGGTAGGGCCCCAGATCGACGACTTCGTCGAGCAGATACGCCCGCACCTCGTCATCCAGGGTGAGATCCGACAGCTTCGAGTCCCAGTACCGCGCGAACGCCGCGCGGTCTCGCGGCCACAGCTCCGGTCGCATCTGCAACGTGGTTCCGAACCGGCTGGACTCCCGGTACACCTCGTCGGCCAGCTCCTCATCCGCCGGGCCGTACAGGTAGGTCAGGGAATCGATCGTGCCGCGGTAGAGGCACGCGGCGACCCACAACTGCAGTTCCGGATCGAAGGCGTTGTACTTCACCGGACTGTCGGGGCCGGATCGCACATAACGGTGCGACGTGTTCACCGCCGCACGATAGGCCGCCCTGTCTTCCTCGGTACCGAGCATCGCCACCGCCAGGTAGGTCAGGGTCGTGCGGCCGCGCTTGCGCGGATGCAGGGTGTACCGGCCGCTGTCGACCGTGCTCTCGACAACGCCGCGGCCGACCGGAGGGAAGCTCAGCTGCATGATCACGTTGGCCGGGCCGCCCAGCAGTGCCGCAGGGCCCGCCATGTAGCGGCGGCGGCGACCGAGATCCACATCGGGTGAGGTCAGCAGCGGTGCCGACGGTTCAGGACTGGACATGCCGAACTCCCGCGAGATATTGGTATAAGTTACAAATCATTCTCTCAACAACACGCACGATCGGCAACCACGAACCCACGGCAGCCCCGCTTGCACTCACGCATATGTGAACGCACATTCTTGCCATGCGATAGGCGTCATGAGGCGCAGGGGCGGTGTCGGCGGGATAGCGCGGACCCGGGTTCGATCGCCGATCGGCCCAACTGGAGGCATTCGATGACAAAGACACTGGGATCGCCGCTCGCGGCAGTCCGCTCGATAGCCGACCTGGCATCGGCGGCCGTCGTGCTCGCCAAGCGCGGGATGTTCGATCCGGCGCGCCCGGCCGAGACGATCCGCGTGATGCGTGAGGCTTCCGTGTACGGCCCGTTCGTCACCGTGCTGGCCCACGCCACCCGCCGCCATGGCGCCGCCCCCGCCATCGCCGATGAACGCGGAACACTCACCTTCGCTCAACTCGATCAGCAGTCGAACGCGCTGGCCCGAGGGCTCGTCGGCGCGGGGATAAGCTGCGGCACCGTCCTCGCGGCGCTGTGCCGCGACCACCGCGGAATGGTGTTGACGCTCTTGGCGGCCGGGAAGGTGGGCGCCCGCGTCGTATTGATGAACACCGGCTTCGCCGGGCCCCAACTCGCCGAGGTCGCCGAGCGGGAGAACGTCGGGGCGATCTTGCTCGACAGCGAATTCCTCCAATTGCTCGGCGCGGTTCCCGGATCGGTGCCGCGCATCCTGACCTGGGTGGACGAGGCCGACGCCGTCGAGGCGGAGACACCGACGGTCGACCTGCTCATCGCGGCGAACTCGACCGCGCCGCTGCCTGCCCCGAAACGCCCCGGCGGCATCGTCATTCTGACCAGTGGGACCACCGGCACGCCCAAAGGCGCCCCACGAGAAAAGGTCTCACCATTGCAATCGGCGCAATTCCTGCACCGGGTGCCGATGCCGCGCAACGACACCGTCGTGATGGCGGCCCCCATCTTCCATGGCACCGGTCTGTCGCAGTTCACTCTCGGCTGGGCGTTGGGCAACAAGATCGTCTTCCAGCAGCGCAAGTTCGATCCGCGACGAACCCTCGCCAACGTCGCCGATCATCGCGCCGCCACCTTGGTCGTCGTACCGACCATGCTGCAACGCATCCTCGACCTCGGCCCCGCCGTGCTCGAGCAGTACGACACGACATCACTGAAAGTCGTCTTCACCGCGGGATCACCCGTCTCGCCGGACCTCAGCAGGCGCACAGCCGACGCTTTCGGTGAGGTGCTGTACAACCTCTACGCCTCGACCGAAGTCGCGGTCGCCGCCGTGGCCACTCCGCACGACATGCGAGTGGCGCCGGGAACCGTCGGCAAACCTCCCGTGGGTTGCCGTGTCGCGCTCTACGACGCGCAACGCAACAAGATCACCACACCCGGCGAGGTGGGCACGATCTTCGTCTCGAGCGGACTCAGCTTCTCCGGCTACACCGACGGCCGGAACAAGGAAATCGTCGACGGGCTGCTGTCCAGCGGCGACGTCGGCCACTTCGACGCCGACGGCCGACTGTTCATCGACGGCCGCGACGACGACATGATCATCTCCGGCGGCGAGAACGTCTACCCACTGGAAGTGGAGAACCTGCTGGTCGACCGCCCCGACATCCTCGAAGCCGCAGTCGTGGGCGTCGAGGACGCGGACTTCGGAAAACGGTTGCGCGCCTTCGTCGTTCCCGCCGAGGATGCCGAGCGCGACCCACAGGAGATCAAGGACTACGTCAGAGCGAACCTCGCCCGCCACAAAGTTCCCCGCGAGGTGGTGTTCGTCGACGAGCTGCCGAGGAACGCCACCGGCAAGCTGATGCGGCGCAAACTCGAGGATGCCGACATATAGCTACGGGCTCATCTCGAATGCGCCCGCGTAGCTCATCACCTCGTCGTGCAGACGGGCGGTTCGCTGCTCGTCGACGACCGGTTTGCGCAGCACATTCAAGGCCCAATCCTGCTGCGCGGAGGTCGAGGAAGCCTTCGAGAACAGCCCGAGCGCGTAGGCCGAGAAGTCGCGCACGAATACCTCGAAGATGGAATCCACGATGTCTTCGGAGGTCCCGACGATCGCGGCCTGCTCCAGGATGAGCTGTCCGTAGGGCAGCAGCGTGAACAACTCCCCCACCGCCAATTGGAAGTCCGAGTCCTCCAACTGGGCCGGGGTCGGCGGCGCCTCCACCGGGAACCGGGTGAATCGCTCCGCCTGCTCGATGAAAAGGGCCACGTTGGGCAGGTGGCGGTAGTGCGCATAGGCCGACCGCCAGTCGGCGAATCGGACCTTTCCCAATCCCGCGGCGCCCGGCTGCCGGAACAGCGATTCGTCGTCGCCCGGATCCCGTCGTACCGGCACCGGAGGCAACTGCGCCGGATCGAAGAGGAAGTTCGGCATGAATTTCAGCGTGAGTGCCATATTGACATGGGCGGTGCCTTCCAGCCGTGGCATGGAGTCGATCGTGCCGCGGGCGGTCGCGAAGTAGCTGTCCTTCTCGAAACCCTTGGCGGAGATGACATCCGAGAGTTCCCGGAACACCCGCTCGGCCTCACGGGTGACCTTCATCTTGCCGATGGAATTGAACATCACGAAGCGGCGATCCTCCGGGGACGAGCATCGCATGTAATCGATCGCTCGTTCGTGGTAGAGCCGCATGCCGTTCATGCGAACGTAGCTGTCGGACAGGATCTGCCGAACCTGCCCGAAATCGGTGACGGGATGTCCGAACAGGATCTTGGCGCTCGCGTGGTTGATCGTCTCGTAGAAGCAGTGCTCCACGATCCCCAGCGCGACCATGCCGATATTGAATTTGCCGCAGTTGACCGCGGCGAGGGCGGAGTCGAATGCCTTTCGGCCCACGTGCAGTACGTCGTCGGTCGAGACGGGATAGTCCACCAGGTCGTAGGCGGAGACGAAATTCTGACCGTGGATGACGTTCTTGACCAGCCGATAGTTCGGGTGCTGGCTGTCGGCGATGAACCAGACGTAGGCGTCGGGACCTTCGAGGTCGGTGCGTCGGCCGATGGTCGGCACGATGCGGGCCACGTTGCCGTTGCCGATGTAGTACTTGCTGCCGGTGGCGGTGAACCCGCCCGTGCCGTCGGGGGTGAGCAGCATGTCGGTGGCGTAGATGTCGGCGCCGTGATCCTTTTCCGACAGCCCGAAGCCGATGATCCCGCCCCGGTCGAGTTCCTCGGCGGCACGCAGATGCGCTTTGCCGTTGGCGCTCTGCCAGATCGTGGCGAGACCGAGCGTGGAGACGCCCCACGCGTACCAGTACTGCGATCCGTAGAAACCGGTGATCTCGTTGAACCGGGAGATGAACGCGGTGTCCCAGCGCTTTTCCGGATCAGCGCCCGAGCTTGCCCGCGGGGTCGCCATGTAGGCGATGATCCGGCTCTCGGCGAGGAACCGCATCCAGTCGTCGTACCACTCCGCCCGGAACGCATCGCTGGTGAGCGCCTGCTTGCCCTTCTTCTCGAAGAAGTCGACCACCGACCGCAGCCGAGCCCTCGTGGCGGGGTCGAATTCCTCGAACGTCTCGGTTCTCGGGTTGAACAAGGCCATGACGAGGCCGCCTTTCGAAGTGATGGCAAGTGCCATCACTTTAGAACTGAAGGCAGCCGCCGTCAATCCGCGGATGGGGCTCGGAGCAGGCGGCGCACGCCTCGTCGATCGCGCGGACAACGCGACATCTCCGGTCACCGATATGGCCGTCGGCTACCCGGACAGCCGGGCAGACTCAGGGGCGGGCTTCCTCGATCAGGCGCTGCCGCAGCCAGGTCAGAGGGGTGAGCGAATCCGGGCCGAGGGTGTATGAGGGGTAACTCTGATGGATGCCGGATTTGAGGAAATCGTCGATCTGTTGCTTTCGCTGTTCGTAGGCGGAGGTGTTGATCTGGTCGGAGAGGAGGCCCAGGCCGCCCGCGGCCAGTGCGTCGCCGATGATTTCGGTCGCCTGTTGCTGATAGTTGCCGATTTTTCCTGGATCCGGATTCGAGAGTTGGACGAAGAAGCCGGCGATCCGTCCGGCGAAGTCGCCCTCGGGCATCGCGCAGTACAGATCACCCGCGGCGCAGAAGGTGTAGGTGCGCGGGGTGAGCCAGCCGAAACCTCCCGGGCGAGGTCCGGCCGCTCCGGCGCCCGGGACGGGCGGGCCGATCAGGTTGTCGCTGGGTGAGCGCCGAGGATCGGAGATGAGCCCGACCAGGACCACCCGGTGCGGCGGCATCACGCCCAGGCCGGTGCCGATCTCGGCCGCGAGATCACCCGCGGCATCCGCTCCCTGGCTGTAGCCGAGCAACGCGATCCGGGTGGCTTCGCACGCTTGCGCCATATCCGAGGCCAACGTGCGCGCTTTGTCGATCGCCTCTTGCTTGGAGCGGCCGTACACTTCGCTTTCCCAAGGGAACGCCGTCGCCGCGTAGGGAACATAGTCGACCTGGACGTCCCCGGGTAAACCGTTCAGGCTCGATGCGAGAATTCCTTTGCCCGGATCGGTACTGGATGTCTCCCACGTTCCGGGGATCGCCACGACATACAGGTCTGGGCAATGGCTCGGTGCGCCATCGGCAAAAGGTGCGACACCGAGTTGAACAGTAGCGGTTACCGCTGCGGCCACACACGCGGCGGCTATCGTCTTCCATCGGGTGAACATCGAATTCTCCGTGTTTCAAAAGCACCGAGGTCACGTGATCGAGATGGATTGCGGCGGACAGCGGGAATCACAGTACAGCCGGGACGCGCGCAACGTGCACCATTCTCCGGCATCCACACCGGAGGGCGGCGATGCGACACGGCATCGATCACACGCCACCTCGATGTCGCGGACGAGGGTCAGCGGTGTGGTTGGGTCATGTCCCGGTTCATGGTGGGCAGTTCGATACTGATCGGCATCCGCAACTCGGCCAGATACACCAACGCCGCCCGC